>NZ_LWGE01001677.1:0-8370 GCF_001635315.1 Oleiphilus sp. HI0123 | reverse complement strand
GGCGAAAGCATCATATGGTGTTGGTCTTCAAATGGGCCAACAATTAGCTAACGTCTTTAACGGACTGTCATTAGAAGCTGCTATTGCTGGCATCAATGACGCATTTTCTGGCAAGGGGCCACAGATTCCTGGCGAAGAAATTAATGCGGCGTTTCAAGTGATTCAGACTCAGGTTGAAGCAGAGAAGCAAGAGCAAGCTAAGAAGTTTGCGGGTGAAGGTGAAGCTTTCTTGGCAGAGAATGCTAAGCGTGATGAAGTGACGGTTCTAGAGTCCGGTCTTCAGTACGAAGTAATCACTGCCGGTGAAGGTGATATACCAACAGCTGAAAGTGTTGTAAGCACTCACTATCGTGGTACCTTGATCGACGGTAAGCAGTTTGATAGCTCATATGACCGTGGCGAACCAGCTCAATTTCCTGTTGGTGGCGTGATTGCTGGTTGGACTGAAGCACTTCAGCAAATGAAAGTGGGTTCTAAGTGGAAGCTATACATTCCATATCACCTTGCTTATGGCGAAGCAGGTGCTGGCGCCGATATCGGCCCATACCAAGCTTTGGTATTCGATATCGAGTTGCTAGAAATTGTTGGCTAGATAAATAGCTTTCCCTCATGCGTCTCGCTACGCATGAGGTTCAATATCTTTATACTCTCCCCCCCTCAAAGCCTTACCCTTTGTTAATCCTGCTCCCTTTCTCTGGGGCTATGATATTCTTGCATTAACTGCTCTTGGCAGAAAATTATTTACTGATTTCAAATGGTCAGCGCTTTCCAAAGGAATTTTCCATGAACGCATTGGTAAACAGGGCTTTAGCCTTCCTATTACTTGTATTTGTTTCTCACGCCGCACCCCTGATGGCTAAAGGTTTGAGTATCGAGGAAGCGAAGCAGTTTCTTCATGACTCTGGCTTGAGTGAGTTGATTGCTTCTTTGCCTGATTCTATGGGGCAGCAGCTTGATATGAAACGTTTGTCAGTCAATAGTTCCGTCAGTTTTGAAAAGACCAGTGCGGCCGTGACTCATGCAGCGAAAAAGGTTGATGGTGAACAGATTGCAATGGTTTATTTGAGTCAGGATCAGCGTGCTGAAGATTTGTCTGATGCGATTAAGTTCTTGGCTTCTCCCTTAGGTCAACGCATCAGTACAGAGGAACGGGCGGCCAGTACACCAGAAGCTCAGCAGAAGATGCAACGCTATTTTCAGGAGCAAAGCTTCAAGTCTGTTAAGCAGGATAGAGCGCAATTGCTAGAGAAGCTTTCTTTAGCTCTGAATGCTGATAAGGTTGTTATTCAGCTAATGAAAGGCGTGTATTTTTCGGTTTTGGAAGCGGTTGCTGTTATTAATCCAAATAAGGCAGCTGCTTTAGAAGCTCGTATGAATCAGGAGTGGCAGAGCATGGAACCAATGCTAAGTCAGCAGTTTTCCGAATTTATGTTGATGGGCGCAAATTACAGCTATCGTAATTTGAATGATGAGGACCTCTCTGCCTACATTACATTTTTAAAGAGTAAGCCGGGTCAGGCGTATTGGCAGGTAGGTGTCGATATTGTCGATTTGTATATTCAAGGTTTTGTTTCTGAGTTGGTGTCCGGGCTTTCTAGCGCAAAATAAATGTTATTTGATATAAGCCTTCAGACTATTAAGCAAGCACTGCCAAGTGGCGTATTACTACTCGCTTGCTTATTGTTCTTCAGTTTGTTGCCTTCTGAAGGTTTGGTTTATCCTCATTTGATCAACTCTGGCCATGCTTTGGTCTTCGGTTTAGCGACCTATCTGCTGCTGGTTTTTTTTGCTCAGCTTCGGCCCTTAAAAGAGCTGATTTACCTTCTTTTATTTTGCCTCTCGTTTGGTTTGTTGGTTGAGCTGGTTCAGCCTTATGTAGGCCGGGAGCGTAGCTTAATAGACTTTGTTTACGATGTTTTTGGTTGTTTGGCTGCATTGCTGTGGTATCTCGCTCGATTTCGAAGTACTAGCAGAAGCCGGAAAATGATGATGCAGGGAATAGCTTTGTTTTTGATTTTGGCAAGCCTGCTTTACCCAGCTTATCGATGTTATGTGAAGCTGGAGGCTGATCGCTTATTTCCGGTGATCGCGAACTTCGAGAGTTTTGGCTGGGCTCAAATTGTGTTAGCAAAAAATGGCAGTGAGCTTGAAGTTGTCAAAGCACCTGGTGACTGGGCTAATGAATCTCAGGTTGGAAAGCTTCGCTTTAATAAAGATGCCCTCTATCCCGGAATGCGTTTCGCCTACTTGCATCGAGACTGGCAGGATTATGATCGACTAAAATTCGAGATCTACTCTGAAGCACCAGAGACGCTAAATGCCGTGCTGCGAATTCATGATATGAAACACCAGAATCAATATCATGATCGCTTCAAGACTAGAGTACGTATTGCTCAAGGTCTGAATCAATACAGTATTCCCTTAGATAAGGTTCGTGATGGCTTACAGACCAGAAAAATGGAAATGGGACAGGTTGTAGATCTGATGCTTTATATGTATAAGCCGAAGCAGGAGTTGACGGTTTACATTGATAATATTCGTTTAGAATCTGATTAATTCCTTACCCAAACTCTAGCGCAAGAAAATCAGAGAAGCCATACGACCCGAGACTTGGCCATCACGGCGAAAAGAATAGAAGTGTTGGTTTTCAAGAAAGGTGCAATGCGTGCCGCCATAAATCGCGCTGACTCCAATGGCTTTTAGCTCAATCCGGGCAAGTAGGTATAAATCTGCCAACCATTTTCCTGGTTCCTTTCCCGGGATAAAGGCTTGAGCGGCTTCGGGGTCTTTGTTACAAAATGCTGTATAGACATCGTCGCCAACTTCAAATGCCTTTTGGCTGATTGCCGGGCCAAGCCAGGCAATTACTTCATTGGGTGAGTCAAAGCTTTCTACAGTCTTAGTTAGGATGCCAGAAGCTAAGCCTCGCCAACCCGCATGTGCGGCAGCGACTTGCGTTGCCTGTTTGTTGCAGAACAGTACCGGAAGGCAGTCGGCCGTCATAACGACACAGGCTTCTTGCTGCTTGCGAGTATAACTTGCGTCTGCTTGAGTGCTGATAGATGAGCTTTCGGCCTGAACAAGAGTATTACTATGTATCTGCTCCAGCCAATGAATATTCTCTGCATTTAAGGCGCAGTGGGACGCAAGTACTGTCCTGTTGTGTCGTACAGTTTGTTCATTATCGTTGACGTGTAGGGCCAAGTTAAAGTCTTGGTAGCTGCTTAGCTTGCTATCTGGCATCGTGTCGGGAGCCAAGCGAGACGTAGTAAAGGCGACTACTTGACTCGCGACGGGCCATTCAGGTTTTAACCATGTTGTAGGTAAGTCGCAAGGGCTCATTGTTCGCTTAGCACCGCTAGTAAGTTTTGCATATCTTCAGGTAAATCGACTTCCCAGCTCATCTCCTCACCAGTTTGAGGGTGAATGAGGGTTAATTTTTTAGCATGCAATGCTTGTCGTTCAAATTGCCTAAGTTTATTTTTTACTTCATCGCTTGCACCGGCTGGAAGTTTCATTCTTCCTGCATAGGTGGTGTCCCCTATAAGCGGGTGTTTAATATGTGCCATATGGACGCGAATTTGATGGGTTCGTCCAGTTTCTAATTTAACGCGTATGTGAGTGTGAGCGAGAAAGCGTTCTAAAACGCGATAGTGAGTCACCGCATGTTTGCCGAACTGGTTGACGGCCATCTTTTTGCGGTTTTTAGGGCTGCGTGCAATAGGCTCGTTGATGGTTCCGCCGCCCGTCATGACTCCTGCAGCGATAGCTTCGTATTCTCTGCCCATTTCGCGACTTTGAAGTTGTTCAACAATATGGGCGTGAGCTGTTAGTGTTTTAGCGACCACCATTAAACCGGTCGTGTCTTTATCCAGGCGGTGAACGATACCGGCCCTGGGAACGGCTTTGATATCAGGAAAGTGATGCAGCAAGGCGTTAACTAAAGTGCCTGAGTGGTTACCGGCGGCGGGGTGAACTACCATTCCAGCTGGTTTGTTGATGATCAGAATGTCTTCATCTTGATAAACGATATCAAGCGGGATGTCTTCAGCAAGCCACTCTCCCTGACTTTCAAGCTCGGCTTTCACTTCAATGAGATCATTTATTTTGACTTTGTCTTTGGACCGCGCGATTTCTTCGTTTACGCGAATATGGCCTTGTTTAATCCATTGTTGCAGGCGTGAGCGAGAATACTCAGGCATAAAATCAGCAATGACCTGATCTAAACGCATGCCAGATAGTTCTAATGGAACAACAAAGTCAGCTTCAATAATTTGGCTCATAAGGTCTCGATATGTAAAGAAATCACGGGATAGACTGAATAATTATGACTTATAAGGGAGTTGAAACCTCAAGTTTGATTATTTGTCATACACGCAAAATGTAAAATATGAAATAATGTCGGCTATTATAACCTCACCGAGAGCATCTCTGGTGAGCATTTATTAAAATGTGTAGAAAACGAATACCATTTTCCAATTATTCTCAAGAAGTCTTATCCAATTATGCGTTCACACTTTGCACTCGTGATTTCTCTGGTAGCAGTCCTGTTTCTTTCTGCTTGTAGTTCCACTCCGAAAAAAGAATCGACAGAACAAGAGTTGTATGATGATGCTAAACGAGCGATCAAGTTAAGGAACTTTCCTCAAGCAACGATCGCTCTAGAAGAGTTGGAGTCCCGTTTCCCCTTTGGGCAATATGCTGAGCAAGCTCAGTTAGATTTAATCTATGCGCGTTATAGTGGGCTAGATCTAGAAGGCGCGATTCTCGCTTCCGATCGTTTTATTCGTTTACACCCTCAAAGCCCGAGCGTGGATTACGCGTATTATGTACGAGGAGTAGCGAACTATCATTTGGATATCGGTGTTTCCAGTCAGTACTTTTCGTCGGTTGATATTACCTCGCGTGACCCGGGGCATATGCGTTTGGCCTTTAAAGATTTTTCTGAACTGTTAATTCGCTTCCCCGATAGTAGCTATGCTGCAGATGCGCAAAAGAGAATGATACAAATCAGAAATCGTCTTGCGGCTTATGAACTGCATGCTGCACGATATTATATTAAACGCCAAGCCTATCTGGCAGCGGCAAACCGGGCGGCCTATGTTGTTAAAGATTACCCCGCGTCGCCAAGTGTCGAAGAGGCCTTAATTATGATGGTTTCGCTTTATCGGTATTTGGATCTTCCTTCACAGGCAGATGATGCTTTGGCTGTGTTAAGAGAAAACTTTCCAAAAGGTAAAGGCTTTGATGATGGCGGCGAGTTTGTGGCGATGCATAAGCTTGAACATAGCCGCAGTCTATTGAGCGTCATATCGTTTGGTTTATTTGAGTAAGGATTTTCTTTAATTGAAAGGCTCTTACAAGGGCACTGTTTTTATAGAAAGGTTGGTTAAGAGAATGAGTCTACGTCAGCAAATATTGCAAGAAATGAAAGTTAAGCCTGAGATAGATGTTGAGCAGGAAATCAATACGCGTGTTGCATTTATCAAGCGGAAATTGAAAGATTCAGGTTTGAAAACTTTGGTGCTTGGCATTAGTGGTGGCATCGACTCTTGCACCTGTGGAAAGTTGGCGCAAATGGCCGTTGATCAGCTTAACCAGGAAAATGCTCACCCTCATAGCTTCCAGTTCGTTGCAGTACGGCTACCTTATGGCGAGCAGGCTGATGAGCATGATGCGCAGCTATCAATTGACTTTATTCAACCAAGTCACGCAGTTGCGGTAAACGTAAAGTCAGCTTCCGATGCAATCCATCAAGAGGTGACTGCAGCACTGGACTCGGTAGACCAGTTACATGCTTCCGATCAACGTTTGGACTTTTCAAAAGGTAACGTCAAAGCGAGAGAGCGGATGGTTGCCCAATATCATATCGCCGGTATTTTGGGTGGCTTGGTATTGGGAACGGATCACTCTGCAGAAAATATAACCGGCTTTTTCACCAAATACGGTGATGGTGCAGTGGATTTGATCCCTTTGTTTGGTTTGAATAAGCGTCAGGTGCGTGCTTGCGCAAGCTTTCTTGGCGCGCCAGAGGCTATTATATCCAAGGCCCCAACTGCAGATCTTGAGTCCAACGAACCGGGCAAGAAAGATGAAGACGCATTGGGTATCAGCTATGATCAAATCGATGATTTTTTGGAAGGAAAAGAAATCGAAGAATGGGCTGAAGAGCGCTTGATGAAGATTTATCAAAGCACCCAACACAAGCGCCAGCCTATTCCTAGTATCTACGACTAAGCCTTAGGCCTTAGAATAGAACAGATTCATCTGTATCTGACTGGCTAACTTCTTTTCTCTCTTGACGGATTTTGGTTCTACGGTCTGTAGAGCTGAGAACCTCGTCGATATGAATTGAAGATAAATTAGCACTGATGCTGTCGGATAACTTCTTAAGGTCTTCGCTGGTAATCGCCTGAAGGGAGTTATGCTGCAAAGCTTCGCTATTCAATTTGCTGATCGCATCAGCAGAGCGTTTTGACTTTTCTTCTGTTTCACACTGTAAGGCCATGGCGTCTTTGATCTTTTGTGCCAATAAAATAATGTCTTTGATAGCCCGCTCCGTCTTACTTAAGCCTTCTTTCGAGGATTGGGCACTTCGAACGGTTATTTGAATGTCTTTCTGGCTGGACTGCATAACACTGGAGGCATCATGTGTGCTCGTGTGGATGCTATCGACGATACTTTTTACCTGTTCGGCTGAACTTTGAGTCCTCTCGGCCAGTGAACGTACTTCGTCGGCAACGACGGCAAAACCCCGACCTTGTTCGCCTGCACGGGCTGCTTCGATTGCTGCGTTGAGTGCCAGTAGGTTAGTTTGCTCTGCGATGCTGGTGATCTCGGTGATAATCTGGTTGATCTGGTCGCTATCGTTACGCAATTTATCTAATACTTCATTCGACTCAGATATGCGCTTTTCAATGGTATCAATTGAGGAAGTTGTTGCATGTAGGTGCTCGCCAAAGCTATTGAGCTCGCTATTCATTTCGAGAATATGATTATTGATATCTCCAATGTCATGTTCGATGTTTTCGGTCGCCATGACCATATTATTTATTGCTCCACTCAACACGCCGCCGTGATGAGATTGCATCATCGTATTCTGGCTCATGGCACTGTAGGTTTCGGTTAATTCTGCGCTCATAGGGAGCAAGCGGGAGGCTCTAAGGTGAATCCCCTGTATAGCCTGCTCAGCATTGCTCAGGCGCTGATTCAAAATTTCAAATAACTCTTTGGGCGCGCCAGACATGTTTTGGGTATTTAATTGCGTCGAGTAAGAAAACTTCTCTTCGAGGTTCGCTTTTAATGCAGAGATTCCTGCGTTTATGGGTGAAATAACTATTTTTTGATACCAAACCAAAGACAATGTGCAGCATATCAGGGTAGTCAAGATATACGCTAGTAAGCTGTTTTCGGTGCTAGCGCCTACAAACCAATAACTTAAAGGAAAGAGAAGAGTTGCCGGTAAGATAACCAGGCAGTTGTGTGCTGAGAATGCTTTCATTTGTGGTCTTTGTATTGTAATGGAGCTGAATAAGCTTGTTTCTACCCCTTAGCATAGCTAATAACCACAGACTTACCATCTCGAAGAAGCGGTTTGATTACTGGGCTTACAATAATGTGATCAAGGTAAGCCACATAATGTAACCGTAGCCAATTGTCGCGGGTAAGAAGCCTAGAAGAATGCGGGCTTTATCGCTAGTCGACTTAGGCTTAGCCATGTGAGGTTTTATAGCTAGCACAATGAAGCCGAAAGGGTTGTACAGTGCTCCAAAGCACGTGGTGTAAATGACCCAGCCGGGTAGTTCTAGGCTAAGCTTTTCATTCAAATAATAGCAGGCTACCAGCAATAGGCACATCAAGATGTAATCAATATGCGCTCGGATAAGCTGGTGGCTAGCAGGAAATAGACGCTTAAGTGCTTTTATATCAGCGTAAAGGATAAAGGAGGCTAACCAAGCCAAGGCAAGAGACAGCAGTAAGGAAAACGCTGCGGTAAGTAATAAATAGTCGGCTACGTTAGTCATTTAGTATTCCTCTGATTAGGTGTCTTATAGTAACTCAGGGAATATGTTTGGAATATACAGTGCTTGGGAAAGACAGTTTCTACCATTAGAAATTGTGACAGGAAAGGGCTCATTGAATAGAGCCCTCTTACTTTTTGTTAGCTTGAGCATTCTTTAGTGATGCGTTCTCGGACAGTATCGAGCAAAGTGTCGTCACGCTCGTATTCGGTGATGAGTTCGTCAAAGGCATCAAAGTTATCGTCGGTTAAGCCGTACTGGTCTTCAATTTTAATGAGTTCAGCTTCTTTCTTTTGTAGATCATTATGAAACAGTATCTCGGCGCATTGATAGCGTACGCTATAGTCGG
>NZ_LWGE01001676.1:0-3527 GCF_001635315.1 Oleiphilus sp. HI0123 | reverse complement strand
CAGCTTCAGCACCTTAAACGGCAAGCAAATGCAGCTGAACGTTATACTGAATTCAAGAAAGAAGAACGTCTACTCTCTGCAAAACTTCATTTTGTATATTGGGATCTTCTCGATCAGGACCTATCGGGCAAGTCCGATCTGTCTGTTAAATATGAAAAAGAAATAGAAGATGCCGTTATTGCTAAGAATAGCAATGAAAACAAAGTGGATGTGCTGCGTACTGAACTTGAAGACAAGCAAGAGGTATTCAATAAGTTTCAGGCAAAATTTTATCAGTCTGGCGGTGAGATTGCTGCGCTAGAGCAAAAACTTAAGTTTATTAAGAGCCGCCAGCTCGAGCAGGAGCAACAGGTTAGTCGGCTTAAAGAGGAAATTGCTGAAATTGACGAGGTATTGTCCGCTGACCATGAAACACATGAGCTTGTGCTAGCGGATCTAGAAGAAATTGAAGCGGTATTTATTGAGCTTCAGGAGCAGCTTGAGCAATCCTCTTTCGAGCTGGAAATGCGCGAATCTGACATGGAATCCTGGCAACTTCGGTGGGATCAATTTAACCAGGACTCTGCAAATGCTCAAAAAAGCGCAGAGCTTGAGCAAGCTAAGATCCAGCAAACAGAAGAACGAATTCAAGAGCTCGAAATACGGCATGAACGCCTATCTCACTCCTCTATTGATGTGCAGCGAAGTATTGAAGAGCTAGATCATGGTCAATGGGAAGAGGAGCAGTTGATAGTAGATGAAAAACTATTAAGCTCTCAGCAGGAAGTTGATGACATATTGCCTAAAATTGAGCAACAACAAGACAAGATTGAATCACTAAGCGATCAGAAGTCTATCTTGCATGCAAAGATATCGGAGCAGAAAGCTGTCCTCGCTTCGCTTGTAACACTTCAAGAATCTGTCTTGGGTGATGATTCTAGCGTTTCTGCGCAAAAGCGGCAGATGGGTATTGATCAGCTGCCATTGCTGATGAATGAGCTTAAGGTCACTTCAGGTTGGGAAATTGCTGTTCAGCAAGCGCTTCATGATTGGATGAACTCTTTGGTTTCCGACGGCGTAGCAACGGATCTTATTCTGAATTGCGAAACATCAACTCTGGAAGGTTCTGTTACCTTATTAGATAAGGATAAAAATGGATCAAACTCTAATGTTGTAGCAAAATCTGGATCACTTGCTCAATATGTTGAAGGTGCACCGTCTCAAGTAATTTTAATACTAAACGATATCAAAGTTGCTGATTCAAAAGAGCAAGCACAGCTTGCTATTGCTACACTGGCGGAGCACGAGTCTGTTATATGTACTGATGGCCTTTGGTTTGGTCAAACATGGGCAAGAGTATACAGGCCCGGTGATACCGAGGCAGGCGTTCTTGAGCGTGCAAATGTTATCGCAAAAATAAAGAAAGCTATTCCAGCGCTAGAGGAGCAGCTTGATGCCGTTAATCTTCAACTTGAAGCCAATAAAGATGCTCTACATCAATATCGTAAAGACTTAGAGTCTTTCGAGGTATCTATTAAAACGCTGACCAATGAGAAAGCTCGAATAGCTGGTCAGCAAGGAGCAGATAAAGCCAAGCTAGATCAATTCAATCTCCAGCTAAAACGAAACGATGAAGATATCAAGGAGTTGTTAGATCAGCTTGAACAGTATCGTGAGCAACTTGCTGAATCGCGCGAAATCTGGAATGAAGCGCTGCTATCGCTTGATGAGTTCACTGAGCGCAAAGCAGTTCTTAGCGAAGAAAGAGAGCGTGTTCAATCTCAGCTAGAGATGTATAGAGCTCAGTCTCGCGAAGCGCAAAATTCAGTACATCAGAAACAAATTGAACAACAGCAAAAGCTTAGTCAGGTAAACTCCCTAAAACAAACTATTGAGAGGCTAGGCAAAGAGTTAAGTTATAAGAAGCAACGAATTACTGAGCTTAATAATAGCGAACATTACGAAGATGAGTCCTTAGAGGACTTGTCTATGCAGCTTGAAGGTCTCTTGGAATCCCGGCTAATTGCAGAAGAGCGACTGAATGAAGCGCGAAAATCCGTTGAAAGCGTTAGTATTAGCTTGCGCGAGGAAGAGGGCGCTCGCGTTAAGTTTGAAGGTGCAATACAGTCAGCAAGAGAAAAGCTCGAAGCAATCAGGATGGATACTCAAGCGCTATCCATTAATAAGAAAAACCTCGAAGAGAGGATTCTTGAGGATGGATTCGAAATTGATGCGCTTAGTTCACAAATTCACGCAGGCGACAACGAAGCAAATTTGAAGGCAGCTTTGGAGCAATTAGGGCAAAGAATTCAGCGCCTTGGTTCGATTAACCTTGCTGCTATTGATGAATTTAAGGTTCAGAACGAGCGAAAGCAGCATTTGGATGAGCAGAATGATGAACTTGTCGATGCGCTAGATACGCTTGTGGATGCGATTAAAAAGATAGATAAAGAAACACGCACCCGCTTCAAGCAAACATATGACCAAGTAAACGAAGGCTTGCAGCGCCTCTTTCCGAAGATATTCGGTGGTGGCAACGCGTATCTTGAATTAACTGATGACAACTTGCTGGAAACTGGTGTCATGATTATTGCGCGTCCACCAGGAAAGAAAAATGCCACGATTCACCTTCTTTCTGGGGGTGAGAAGTCTCTAACTGCTATCGCGCTTATCTTTGCTATTTTTGAGCTGAATCCGGCACCTTTCTGTATGCTGGACGAAGTAGATGCCCCGCTTGATGATGCAAACGTTGGCCGCTTTGCCAGAATGGTAAAGGAGATGTCTTCTCAAGTGCAGTTTATCTATATCTCTCATAACAAGGTGTCTATGGAAAAAGCAGACCAGCTTATGGGTGTGACGATGCATGAGCCTGGCGTTTCCAGGCTAGTCTCTGTTGATATTGATGAAGCCGCAGCAATGGTAGAGGTATAGTGTTGGTAAAAGAGTTACAGATAATTTATTCGCATCCTACTTTGTTGAAACAATGTAAACTTTAAAACTATAATTTATACTAAGTGCAGGGCGTTTTTAGCTCCTTTCGATGCGTGCTCGCATCATTGATATTTATATAAGTGAAAAAATGAATTTAAGAGACTGGTTAATTGTTATCGGTGCAGTAATTATCGTTGGTATTTTGATCGATGGTTACAGGCGCATGCGTATTGCCAATCGTGACTCACTTAAGATGTCTCGTGACATGAGTGGCGATTTGGGTGCAGGTGATCCGCTTGAAGACGATTTTAATCCTGAATTACCCAGTGGTGGCGCGCGCGTTGTATCTTCAGGTGCACTTGAATCAGGCATTGAAGAAGTTAATTCCTCTAAGGATAAAATCGAACCTAGTCTGAATTTCGATACACCTTTTAACGATGATGACGTAAAAGAAGATGGAGCCATTGTTGCCGATGCGGGTTCGCGTATAGAGCTAGAGTCAATCGAAGTTAAAACGGCTCACGCCGGTAAGATCAAGAAAGTTGCTGAAATCGAAGTTAGTAGCGCAAGTGAAAACAATGACAAGCACGCGCTTGTTATCGTTATCAATGTGCACG
>NZ_LWGE01001675.1:0-1244 GCF_001635315.1 Oleiphilus sp. HI0123 | reverse complement strand
ATATTGATTGTTACTCGATCATTAATCGAGCAACACCGAACTAAGACGAAGCGAATAAGCCCGGGACATTACCGGGCTTAATAGTCTATGAAGGCTTGTTTTTCTTCTAAAGACATAGGTGATTTCGTCTTATAAATTTTGAACTAGCAACGATAATAATTATAAAAGTCACTATTCGACACCGCTGGTTAACTGCTAACACAGTAGAAAAGAAACAGCATTTAGTAAGGTCTAAACACTAAGTTTGGCCTCAGTAAGAATTGAATAGTGTTTAATATACGGGAGAGAAACTATGTCTGTAGCACAAGAAATCGATGAAGTAATCGTGGTCGATGAAAACATAGAAAAAGGATATTTCTACCTCGAAAACCGCCAATTTCATGGCCCTTATGAAACAGAGGAACAAGCCTCTCAGGCAGCTTTAGAAAACTGCAAATTGTCTTCACCTGGTGAGTGCAGGGCAATCTATCACGGCTCAGCAAAACGCGATAGCGATACCAACCTTAACGTGCCACTTGGCGACATGCGCGAAGCAGGCTCAATAGAATGCCCTGAAGCCGCTGAATAAGCGCTGCTAACTGCTCAGGAGCCCCTCCTGAGCAGCCTATTATTTTTCTATCTGCTCTACCCCCTTTTATCCCTCTTATATCAACTAGGTTGTATAGCTTCGGCTCGGCAATGTTCTTAAGATAAAAGCTCGCCCTGAAAAGAATTCCGATACTATAGTTGCCCACCCCGTTCTTATGAAGTGGAGGAAGTATGCCCGATCAAACTTTAACAGACGGCAATAGCACCCTTGAGCCTCTAGAATCTCTATCAAACCCTGAACTAATTGCTCATATCTTGCAGCGCTACCATGAAGTCCATCGACAACAGCTTAGCGAACTAAATGAAAAGGCTGCTCGAGTTGAATCTGTACACGGTGAACACCCAGAGTGTCCTCATGGCCTATCTAATCACCTGCAAACAATGAAGATAGAGCTCGAACAACATATGTTTAAGGAAGAAAACATCCTCTTCCCTATGCTGGAACAAGGAATGGGAGCAATGGCTCAGGGCCCTATCTCGGTGATGCGTCATGAGCACGATGAACATGCTGGTGCAATCTCCCAGCTATCAGAGCTAACGAACCAGCTGACATTACCAGAAGACGCTTGTAATACCTGGACAAGGCTTTATGCCTTAATTTCTGAATTTATCGAAGATTTGCAAAGTGATATCTCGATTGAAAACAATCTACTCTT
>NZ_LWGE01001674.1:0-3186 GCF_001635315.1 Oleiphilus sp. HI0123 | reverse complement strand
CCAGTGAAGGACAATAAAAAGATGCGTCTTAATCAATTATCAAATAATGTGTTTTTTAACTTCAAGCAATACGGTTTGACTTTGTTCATCTTGCTCAGCTTAAGTTTCTCTTTTTCACTTCAAGCCGCTGGCTTTCCGCAACGTCTGATAGAAGGAAATTCACAACCCTCTCTCGCGCCGATCATTAAGGAGTCAGCGCCAGCCGTGGTTAATATTGCGACCTATACCATTCAGCGTAAATATAACCCTTTACTACAGTCACCATTTTTTCGACATTTCTTCTCTTTTCCTGATGAAATTGAAGAGTCACGCCAAGTTCAAAGTGCTGGCTCCGGTGTAATAGTTGATGCAAAAGAAGGCTATATTCTTACCAATCATCAT
Organism: Oleiphilus sp. HI0123; assembly: GCF_001635315.1. Taxonomy (NCBI): domain Bacteria; kingdom Pseudomonadati; phylum Pseudomonadota; class Gammaproteobacteria; order Oceanospirillales; family Oleiphilaceae; genus Oleiphilus; species Oleiphilus sp. HI0123. Next base: position 2,805 of record NZ_LWGE01001674.1, on the reverse strand, counting down.
GTCATTGCTGACTCTAACGATATCGAAGTAAAACTTCAGGACGGGCGTCAATTCAAAGCCACCTTAGTAGGTTCCGACAAGAAGGTTGATATCGCTTTGCTGAAGATCGATGCAGAAAAGTTGTCATCTTTGAAAATCGCCGACTCTAACTCCCTAGCCGTTGGCGACTTTGTAATTGCCATTGGTAACCCCTTTGGTATTGGGCAAACGGTGACTACTGGAATTGTCAGCGCACTTGGGCGGAATGGTCTTGGCATCCAGGGGTACGAAGATTTTATTCAAACCGATGCCTCCATTAACCCCGGCAATTCAGGCGGCGCATTAATTGACCTCAATGGCAACTTAGTTGGCATCAACTCCGCCATTATCGCTCCAGCCGGAGGAAACGTTGGCATTGGCTTTGCCATTCCAACTGAAGTCAGCCAATCAGTTATGTCACAACTTATCCAGTTTGGTGAAGTAAAACGCGGCGGTATCGGTGCCCGTTTCCAAGACTTAAGCCCTGAGTTAGCTGAAGCCTTCTCGTTCGGAACACATCAGCTTAATACCTATCAGGGGGCTATTGTCAGTAGTATCGAGGATGGCAGCGCAGCAGATGATGCAGGTCTAAAGCAGGGCGACATTATTACTAAGGCAAATGGTCGGGCCATCAGGAATGCCAATGATATCCAAAACAGAATTGGACTTTCTGCAATTGGCAGAACCCTTGATCTTGAGATTATTCGCAATGGCAATAACAAAGCGCTCGAAATTGAGATCGAAGCCATACCTGTCCCGGAAATAGCTGGTGACAAAGTCTCTTCTTATTTGAGCGGAAGCCTGTTAATGGATCTCATTCCAAGTGATCAAGAAGAAGCTATTGGCATTCAGGTTAAAGAACTGAGCAATAATTCGATCGCTAAACGAGTAGGCTTTGAGCAAGGGGATATAATCTTCGCGGTCAACCGAAGCAGGATTAGAAATATTGCAGAGCTTAAGTCTTATTTGAGGCAGCGAAATGTGCAGGCATTTCGCATCCGACGAGGATACGAAGACCTGATTCTCTATGTTCGCTAGCAATTAAAAGAATAAATCCCCGAGCCGCAGTTCAGGCCGCCTGCTGTAAGGCCCGGAGATTGTAAACGGTAAACAATAGAAGGCTAGGTTTTCTACCCGGCCTTCTTCTTTAACAACCAGCTTGGCTTCTTCATACCAATCTTTGCGAAGCCCTCATTTAGCGTCATCGGATGCGCTAGTTCCATATAATCAGAGAGCTTCATTTTAATCACTTCGTGGTGATTTCCTGCTCTAAAGGCAATATCACCGGTTTCATCGAACCCTTCATACATATAGATGGGGACATCATATAAATTGCCGAATGGTGGCATAGCACCCACTTCGCATGATGGGAAACGGTCTTTAAATTCATCTTCTGTTGCCAGGGCGACCAGCTCGGTTCCCATGGCTCTCATAAATTGATCCCAGCGTATTCGACATGATGCGGGTAGCACCACCATCGACATACAACCGTCCAAATTGACCATAACGGTTTTCGCCATTTGGTCACCTTTAAGTTTAATACGTTCAGCGATCTCTTTTGCGGTATATGCTACCGAATGTTCTATTGATACGTATTGAACGTCATTCGAATCTAGATATTGCTTTAGCTGTTCAACTGGCATTTCCAGTACCTCTATAACTGCCTAACACTCGTTATTTTTGTCTTTAGTAGATCGAGACAATCGTAATTATTGCTTTGTCTCAGTCACTTCGTATTTCTGAAGCGCTATGCACAGGCAGATAGAGACCAGCAAAATTCGTTGATACTAAATTCTTTCTTAACTTCATCTTAGTCACGAACAAAGATAAGTTGAAGTAACAAAAAGTATCTTTTTATTAGCGTCGTTTATAGATGAGTTTTTTTCCAGTTTTTCAGCAGTATTATCACACTTGTTTTCATTCTTTCGCAGGTTAGGAAATACGTTTATTAATAAAAAAGGCGCTCAAAAGAGCGCCTTTTATCAGCAAAACAAATAACGTCTTAAATAACCGGCGCTAGTGCGTAGGTTATTGAACTGTATGCATATGTACGTCTTGTTGAGGGAACGGAATACTAATTCCTTGCTCATCAAACGCTTTCTTAACTGCTTCGAACATTGTGAAGTGAACTGCCCAGTAGTCCGCCGTCTTAGTCCAAACCCTAACGGTAAAGTTGACTGAACTATCCGCTAATTCAGAGATCGCAATCAAATGCTCAGGATCTTTTAATACACGAGAATCTGAAGTGATCAAGCCTTCAATAATCGCTTTCGCTTTATCAATATCATCGCTATAACCAATACCAAAAACGAAATCAACACGGCGAGTATCCAGCTGGTTGATATTAACCATACTGCTATTTGATAGGGCACCGTTTGGAATAATAACGACGCGATTATCTGCCGTTGTTAGAATTGTGTTAAAGATCTGAATTTCCTTAACGACACCAATATGGCCTTGAGCATCAATTAAGTCGCCTACTTTGAAAGGCTTGAATAGCAAGATCAAAACACCGCCAGCGAAGTTTGACAAACTGCCCTGCAATGCCAAACCAACGGCCAAGCCAGCAGCACCGAGTACTGCAACGAAAGAAGTAGTTTCAATACCAACCATTGATGCAACAGCAATCAATAGCATCATCTTGAAGATGACTGACGCCAGGCTACTGACAAACGAACCAAGCGTTGGATCCGCTTTAGACGTAAAATGCTTTTCAACCTTGCTAACAATTCGATTTATCACCCAAAGACCAATTATCAAGGTAACAATAGCCAGAACAACTTTTGG
>NZ_LWGE01001673.1:0-1614 GCF_001635315.1 Oleiphilus sp. HI0123 | reverse complement strand
CATACCTGAAGCCTGTATCAACGCTAAAGCAACTGTGCCATAACGCGTATACTGACTAATCTTTCTACGACCCGCTTCGCCTTCTTTCTTAAGCTGTTCAAGAGTAGGGCTTACAGCAGTTAACAACTGCATAATGATCGATGCAGAAATATAGGGCATGATTCCCAAGGCGAAGATACTCATTCGCTCCAATGCACCACCAGAGAACATGTTAAACAAGCTCAAAATAGTACCTTGGTTTTGCTCGAATAGCGCGGCTAGTCTCTCTGGGTTGATGCCTGGCACTGGAATGTGCGCACCAACTCGATAAACCAGGATTGCAGCGAACACAAACCATAATCTTGATTTGAGTTCTGCAAAACCTTTACCTACGCCCGAAGGCAATGCGTTTGACTTCGCCATGGGTATTAATCCTCTACCTTTCCGCCAGCAGCAGTAATTGCTTCACGAGCACCTTTAGTTACTTTCAAACCTTGAATAGTAACTGCTTTAGATAACTCGCCCGACAAAATAACTTTAGCCTGCTTAGCATCACGACGAACCAAGTTTGCGTTTTTCAACGCATCCAAGTCGATAACATCAGCTTCGACAGCTGCTAATTCGTTCAAACGAATTTCAGCAGAGTACTTAGCTTGACGTGAACTGAAACCGAACTTTGGAAGTCGGCGTGCTAGAGGTTGCTGACCACCCTCGAAACCTGGCGCTACAGAACCGCCAGAACGAGACTTCAAACCCTTGTGGCCACGACCACAAGTTTTACCAAAACCACTACCAATACCGCGACCTACACGTCGAGCTGTAGGCTTTGATCCAGGAGCTGGACTTATTGAATTAAGACGCATTTTATTCTCCTTCAATCCTAACCATGTAGTTAACTTTGTTAGCCATACCGCGAACTGAAGGTGTATCTTCCAGCTCTACAGTCTGACCAATCTTACGTAGACCAAGACCGGTAACACACGCTCTATGAGCAGGTAAGCGACCAATCGGGCTACGGTACAATGTAACCTGTATTGTTTTCTTAGCCATGACCTTATCCTGTAATTTCGTCTACAGACTTGCCGCGCTTAGCAGCAACGTCTTCTGGTGACTTCATTGCACTCAAACCTTTAACTGTTGCGCGAACAACGTTAACTGGGTTTGTAGAGCCGTAGCACTTAGCAAGTACGTTTTGAATCCCTGCGACTTCTAGCACTGCGCGCATTGCGCCGCCAGCGATGATACCAGTACCATCTGAAGCAGGCTGCATATAGACCTTAGAGCCACTATGCTTTGCAGTTACAGGATATTGCAAGGTTGTACCGCTAAGAGGTACGTCAACCATATTCTTGCGAGCTGCATCCATTGCTTTTTGAATAGCGATTGGAACTTCACGCGCTTTACCACGACCGAAACCTACACGACCTGCACCATCACCAACAACAGTTAGTGCTGTGAAACCGAAGATTCGACCACCTTTAACAACTTTTGCTACACGGTTAACTTGTACAAGTTTTTCCTGTAGCTCTGGACCGTTTTTGTCTTCTACGCTCATCGTAATGCCCCTTAGAACTCTAATCCGGCTTCACGCGCAGCGTCAGCCAATGCCTTTACACGACCGTGATATTTAAAACC
>NZ_LWGE01001672.1:0-1619 GCF_001635315.1 Oleiphilus sp. HI0123 | reverse complement strand
TTTGTGGCTTAATCAGCATACTGATGATGCTGAAAAGTTAGCAGAGCTGTGTATCAGTAATGCTCAGAAGCGCCTAAAAGCAGCGAAGAAAGTTGTTCGTAAGAAAGTGACCTCCGGCCCGGCATTGCCTGGTAAGCTTGCTGATTGCTCTGGTGTAGAGACTATGAACTCCGAGTTGTTTCTAGTAGAGGGTGACTCGGCTGGTGGCTCAGCCAAACAGGCGCGTGACCGTGAATATCAAGCGATTATGCCGCTCAGAGGTAAGATCCTAAACACATGGGAAGTAGACTCTGGTCAGATTTTAGCCTCACAAGAAGTGCATGATATCGCAGTAGCCTTGGGGGTCGATCCAAATTCAGAGGACTTAGAAGGCCTACGTTACGGTAAAGTTTGTATCTTGGCAGATGCTGATTCAGATGGTCTTCATATCGCAACCTTACTTTGCGCTTTGTTTGTTAAACACTTTAGAACTTTGGTCGAACGTGGTCACGTGTTCGTTGCGATGCCACCATTATATCGAATTGATATCGGTAAAGAGGTTTATTACGCGTTAGACGAAGCTGAACGAAAGGGTATTCTTGACCGTATCGAAGCGGAAAAGAAAAGGGGAAAAATAAACGTCCAGCGCTTCAAAGGGCTAGGTGAAATGAACCCGCTTCAGCTGCGTGAAACAACAATGGCCCGTGACACTCGCCGCCTAGTGCAACTTACCATTGATGATCATGACCTCACCAACGAGAACATGGATATGTTATTGGGTAAAAAACGTGCCGCAGATCGTAAAGCCTGGTTAGAAGAGAAGGGCGATCTAGCTGAGATTTGATCTTAAATATTGGCCAAATAGCTTATCGGCTTAAAGCCATTCAAGTTCGTCAAGCGCTTTACGCGCTTCTGCAAGACTGCAATTAGTTTCAGCAACGAGCTGATTAACTGTAATCGCCGGTGCTTGGCGCGCAATGGTGACTAACTGTTCATGTGAGTGCGTCTTTTCTTGTTGCGCGAGCAACTTGGCAATCCATAGCCAGCTTGGCTCATCTGAGTTGTATAGTTCGTTGACAACCGTTTTCTTATCTTGATAAGACAGCTCTAGCTTCCAATTACGTGATCGACCTTTTCTAGTGAGTTTTCCTCCATTCTTTTTCAATAGAGCTTTTAATTGATCCGTATGTTTTGTGCGTCTTACTAAGCTGTTTAGTGTTATTTCTATATGAGTGTTCATATTGAGCTTGTGTACAAAACCTGTACTAACTTTTAAGGTGGTATAAATGTCACGAAAATGTCGACAGCTTTGTTTTCTAAAAATGTTTAGATATTCCATTATTGATTTTTAGATAGTCATAGTGACTATCATATCAAAAACTCGTTGCGGTCAATATTAAGCGTCAGGCAGAACGTACTATTAGATTTCCCTGAATAGTAACGATAAAAGCAAGCTCTTTGGCGAGTCAAATTTATACAGCGGGCGTATGGCTATGGGTGTGCCTTATTTATCGAAAAAAGCGCTAACCAATGTCAGGGGGCGTTAGGAAAAGGGTACTGCAGGGTAGATTGCAGTACCGTAAAGACTTAGTTTTACCTTGATGTGCAGTTACCCCACTTACACTCAATCAATACGTAAG
>NZ_LWGE01001671.1:0-2836 GCF_001635315.1 Oleiphilus sp. HI0123 | reverse complement strand
ATATTATCAGGGTTGTATCTACTTGGTGGAGTTGCACAACCACCAACAAAAAGTGCAATTAGCACTGTAATAAACTTATTAATCACCTTTCTCCTTTAAGAATATAACGCCGCCATTTGCGGGATGAGTTTTATGGCGACGTTTATGCGTTTCTTTGCATAAACGGTGACAGAAAACGAAGATCCGAAAGATGGCCTGGTTATATGATTTTTGCTTTTAGTCTTTTGACCTTATGCTCTTAATTTATTGTTAAGAACTCAGAAACGACGCAATAAACCATACAATAATTTTTATTTTGTTTATCTGATTTTGACCACGATAAACCCTAAATTCTTACCTGAACTGTCAACGAAACCACCCATCAAAGTGACCCGATTACGCTGAGCAAAAAACTAATTTTTAGAACACTGAACCTTGATGATAACCTGACTTTATAAGAAGGCCATCTTTGCACAAAACTAAGAAAACCGCGTACAAGTGTTTGGTACTTTTGCGCATATAACGCCTGCCACAACGGCTTGGGTGAAGTGGCGGCGTTTTTGCGTCTTTTTGCAAAAACGGTGACAGTTTACCCAAGTCCGATTGATGGCACTTGTTATGTGTTTTCATTGAATTTAGGTCATCTATTGTAACCAATATCTGGGTTATTAGATTGATACTTGCGAATGAACTCTACCTCTTTGGCTGCTAGTTCAGACTCTTCACAATCTGGTGACTCCCAAAGTATCTGTTTACGTACTGTGTAATCTTTGCGTACCTCTTGAGGAAGCGTTGCAAAGTCTGCATTTACTGTATCCATATCCGGGCTGCCAAAATAACGATGGCTTCCGATGCTATCCTTGCCTATATATATTTTACCTGTGGGATTATAAGTAATTTTATAGATCTGTTTCATCTGCTCCGGAATTCCATTTTTTCACATAACGCCCAGCTCACCGGAGGAGCAAAATTGGCGTGACTTTTTGCTCCAGCAAAAAGCGCGACACATTTTGCGGAGTCCGGTGGAGCTGCTTGTTATAGCTTTTATTGGTATTCAAATTTGGTTTTAGCCTCACCAGTTTCATTTATAGTTAGTGTAAATGACTTCCAATCACCGCCAGTATGCGATTTCATAACTGAGTGAAGCTTAGGCACAACGGTATAGAGCCGCTCTCTTTCAGGTTTTACAAGTGCCTTTGAGACCCTTTTACCATCAATTACATAACTAAATTTGGATCCTATTGAACTACTACCATCTTCTGAAGTGTGATATTTAAACTCACACGAAAGAGATTCATACCCTAGCTCACTGCTTATCATCATGAGTTCGCTCAACTCATTCAATAGTGATACTTGCTCATCCATAATATTCATAAATCACCATTCCTGCTATAACGCCCGGCTCACCGAGGAAATTTTATTGGCGGCTTTTTTGGTACAAAAAAGGTGACAATAAAATTTGTCCGGTGGAGCCGCTTGTTAGTGCCATTTTTATGTATATGATGGTAATATACATAAATGATTAATTGGAAACAAATAAAAGGCTTTAATTGGGATGCTGGCAACGAAAGAAAAAACGTTGATAAACACAGCGTAAACCAGTTAGAGGCCGAACAATTATTTTTTAATGAGCCTTTATTACTGCTGCCGGACAAAAAGCACAGTGATAAAGAGCCCAGATACCATGCCCTTGGAATTACCGATGATGGGCGGCAACTACATATTACTTTTACACTGCGTGAAGATAACACTTTGATTAGAGTGATTTCTGCACGACCAATGCACAAGAAAGAGAGGAAATTTTATGAACAAGCATAAACAGCCTCCAAAGTTTAAAACAGAGGCAGAAGAACGAAAGTTTTGGGAAGATAATGATTCCGCTGATTACTTGGACTGGAGTAAGGCCGCAAAAGTAACAATGCCCAACTTAAAACCATCGACGAAAACAATTTCCTTGCGGTTACCTGAGTCTTTGCTTGAAAGCATTAAAATTGAGGCTAATCGAAGAGACATGCCTTACCAGTCCTTAATCAAATCTTGGCTTGCTGATGATGTTCGACAGAATCGCTTAGCTTCTTAAGAGCACTAACGCCCGCCTAAACGGAGGAGTAAAATTGGCGCGCCTTTTTGGCACAAAAAGCGTGACATATTTTACGGAGTCCGTTTGAGGCGCTGGTTATGTTGTTCTTCTTTGCTAGAAGTAGCAACTCGATAAATACAATAAACCACAGCCAAGCCGAAGCCTATTGAACCATTAAATATGTTAGCTAAACCCGCTGTAATAGCGACTGCCAAATGTATTTGTTTATTACGAAGTAACAACCAGCCTAGAGAAAACGACACTATAAAAATAACCGACGCAAGGAAGTAAGGCATGGCCAACATAGTAGCCATTTGGCTAATACTAATCTCTCTATCGCTGGCACCAGTTATGAGCGATAACAATTGATAAGAATCGATGAGCGAAAATATAAGACAATAAAGAGCATTTAGAATAATGCTCGCACCAAGTAACTTTTCAAATAGAGCTTTGTTCATAATCCCTCAAAAAACATAACGCCTTGCGAATGGGCGAGCGACGCGCAGCAAAGCGAGTCCAGCCCCGGGTGTTTTTCCGGGGCGATCATTGCGCAACTGGTTAGGTGATTGATTCACTTTTTGCCTCGATTTTATGACCGCACTTACAGCAATAAAAATACTTATAAGCGAATTCATTCGGGACAAGCCAGACTTTAAATTTGCTGCGTTTGCTCGTGAGCAATTTTACCACTTTACCTGAATGAACTAGAGCTCTTTGTTCGCATTCCGGACACTTAAAAAATGCCGTGATGATTATTGCCGACCAACCAAGAATAAT
>NZ_LWGE01001670.1:0-3270 GCF_001635315.1 Oleiphilus sp. HI0123 | reverse complement strand
AAGTGCTAAACGATTTCGATGACAATCTAGATATTTTCCAAAGCTTATTAGATGATTTTATTAAATTTATAGTGATTGAAGATAAGCGTGGTCAACTTGTTGAGCAGCGCACAAAAGATGCTGAAAAGGGAAAAGCAGCCAATGACCTAGCCAAGAAGGCGGTTGATAATGCTTTAAATGCAATTTTAGCTGATCAGCAAGCAAGAGCGCGTAATGTACCAGAATGTGCAGAAGCTTTTCTTTCAAAAGCGTGGAGTAGGGTACTTAATTACACATACCTAAACGGTGGTGTCGACTCAGAGAGTTGGAAGGCTGAAATTGCCTTGGTTAAAGATTTGATTTGGACGGTGAGTCCAGACAAGGAGGAGTTTGATGTTCGAGGCAAGTTATTGAAAACGATTCCTCGTGTTATGAGGAAGTGTCGGGAGGGGCTCAATCGGATCATGTATGATCAGTTTGAGGCGAAAACCCTATTGGCCGATATCGAAGCTCAGCATGTTAATGTCTTGAATAACTTGCAAACATACGAAGAGTTTGCCAAGTCTGCAATGGACGATAACGCCATTGCTGAGTTGGTTCAGGATACGCTTGAAATTGAACAAGACTTTAACGATTTTAAGCAATCTAGCGTTGAAGCCGAAAAGCCGGTCAAGCCTGCGCCTAAAGCTGCCTCTAGAGAAACAAACTCCGACAGTAAACCTGTCTCACCCAGTGAGCAAGGCACCGGTGATAACGCAGAAACGGAATCAAGTGTCGAGCCTACGCGTGCCGAAACGGTTCTAGAAGAAGATTTGAGTGCTAGTGCGAGCGATTCCATTGTTGATGCATTTAGTAAGCAGGTGGAAAGAGCTAGCATTGGCACCTGGTTTGAGGTTTCAAAGGAAGGACGTCCTGAACGTTGTAAACTTGCTGCACACATTAAGGCTATTGATAAGTTTGTTTTCGTTAATCGATCCGGCATCAAAGTAATGGAGCAGGATAAAAGTGGTTTTGCATCCCTGCTAAGAAATGGAGAGCTTCAAGTTCTAAATGATGGTTTATTGTTTGATCGTGCCTTAGAATCGGTGATCGGGAGTTTACGCGGAGCTAACTAGGTATGAAAATTTGTAATGGTTGGTTGACTGGTGCTCGGAAGTGCCCGTCACCCAATTATAATGAGCGCCCTCAAGCTGCGCCGATCAACTTACTAGTCGTTCATAATATATCATTGCCACCGAAGTCCTTCGGCAATAATTACATCGAGCTTTTTTTCCAAAACTGTTTGCCAGTTGGTGAGCATCCGTATTTCGAGACAATTCGCGATCTTCAGGTCTCGTCACACTTCCTCGTTAAACGCAACGGAGAAATAGTCCAGTTTGTTTCCTGTAATGACCGTGCCTGGCATGCCGGACAGTCAAGCTTTTGTGGTCAGGAAAACTGTAATGATTTCTCGATAGGCGTTGAGCTGGAAGGCGCTGATGACATACCGTATCAAGCGATTCAGTATTCGCAGCTTGCCGCTCTAACTAATGCAATTCAGGAAAGCTACCCTGAAATTACGAAAGAGCGTATAACGGGTCATGAACATATCGCTCCACAGCGGAAAACAGACCCAGGCCCTGCTTTCGATTGGACGCTGTATCGAAACTCTATAGAGAACCCCCTTGTTTAAATGCGCCGCTGTTTAAGGTGCTTAATGATAAAGCGGGCGGGCGAAAACATTGCTTTGTGTGTGTCATTTACCGGTGGGATGCCGCCGCATATTTCGTGAGCAATAAGTTCTGCGGCGACGGGGCTTGTAAATGCGCCTTTGGAGCCGTGTCCAACGTTGACGTAAAGACCTTGATAGTAGTGTCCATAAAGATGTTTGCAGCTGTTGGCGCCAACTCGAAGTTTGGCAAAGGTCTCTTTCATTTGTTCAAAATTTGGAGCGAGCCCAACGATTGGAAGGTAGTCAGGAGTGGTGCAACGAAGGCCGGCGTTACTTTTTACATCATAGTCATTCAGGCTTTTATCTTCAGTGTTCTTATCCGAAATCCATGATGGGTTCCAGTGCTGAATTGCTTCGAAGTTCTTTTCATTGTCTTCTGCATTAGTGCTTTCATTATTTGAGTCCAAATCAAAGGTCGCGCCAAAGTGGTGCCAACCAGAAACAGATGGGCATAGGTAGCCTTCTCCTGTTAACACACACTGCGTAGATTTGATTTCCTCCCTATTCTGCTTAGATCTTATCGATGTAACTTGCCCGCGCAAGGGCTTGGTTGGCAGGTGTGCTAATTGGGGAAAACTCTTGGTGTCATTAGAGTTTGCAATGACAAGATGCCTTGTGTGAAAAAGGCCTGAATTTGTTTCTATGGTCCAGCTTGAGTCTGTATTTTGGCTGATCTGCTTCGCTTCGCAGTTGTAAAATGGCGTGATGGTAGCCTGCGACTTAGCTGGCTTATCGCTAAGTAATATTTTTGCGTAGACTTTAGGGTCAAGCCAGCCCGCATTCTCAAACCATAAGCCGCCACAGGAGTGTTTCAAGCCAGACTTTTCTGAGGCTTCATCTGCGCATATTGGCCGTATAAAATCAGCTGGCAGCTTGGTGTTATTGGCAAAGCGGGTTTGCTTGGCCGCTTCCTTATCACTCCATGCTAGCTGCAGTAAACCGCAAGGGTGCCAGAATTCATTATCAAAGTTTGCCTGTAGCCGCGGGTAATAGCGTAAGCTGTAGGCAAGGCAATGCTCTACGAAGTTAAACGTTTTGTTTCTCTCACTGGGAAACTTTGCGTACATTACCAGTTGGCTCTGGCCGCTGGCACCAGAAACAGGTGCTGGGCGAGTATCTATTATCGCAACATCCAGCCCGCGTTGATACAGCGCTGAAGCAGTGCTGATACCCGCTAAACCGGCCCCAATAATAACGGTATCGAAAGACTTGGACTCGTCTTTATCTAAGGCGGCAGCCGTAGAGTTCCTAACGGAATTCTTTATCAGTGTTTGTGGGTAAGCCCAATTTGTTTTGCTTGAAGGTAAGTGGTCGGTAGAACTGAGGTCTTGTTTTGTAATAGAGCCAAGAAGCATCTCTCGTTTTTTGCCAAAGCCTTTCTGGCGCTTAACACTGAAACCTGCCGATTCTAGCCCTCGTCTTACAGCTGACGCAGCGGCGAAGGTGGAAAAAGTGGCTCCGTCAGATGATAGTCTGGCAACTTCTTTAAAAAGAGCAGGTGACCACATTTCCGGGTTCTTATTAGGGGAAAAACCGTCCAGGTACCAGCAATCTGCCATAAAACGGTATTCATCCAGGGA
>NZ_LWGE01001669.1:0-386 GCF_001635315.1 Oleiphilus sp. HI0123 | reverse complement strand
AAAATAGGTTGATGATAGAAGCTGATCAATCACAAAAAACTGTGCCGCTTCATTGTCGAGGAAGTACATTAAATATGAACTTGTTTTAGGCAAGTTCTACTTACGAAAAGAGTGTAAAAAGTGAAGTTCTTAAAGATTATCGTCGTAGCTTTTTTATTAATCACAGCAAATGTGCATGCTGCTGACATAGCATGTGCAGGTAAAGTTAGTGCGTTAATGGCTGAACATAATAGTTGTAAAGATAGTACAGGAAAGAAACAGTTTGCATTTAAATTATCAGGAATGTCTTCATGGAAATGTAGTGGTAGTGATACTGCTTCATCATTATTGCTGGCATCGAAAGTGGCGGATAAGTCGCTCAGTGTGTATATGAGTGATGCAAATGG
>NZ_LWGE01001668.1:0-5620 GCF_001635315.1 Oleiphilus sp. HI0123 | reverse complement strand
CCTATTGGGCAATGGTGAAAACTTTGGCCTACGACTCAGTTACGCTGAGCAAGCGAAGCCAGAAGGCTTGGCGCAAGCTTTTCTTATTGGTCGAGAGTTTATCGGCTCCGGAAAGGTTTGCCTTATTCTCGGTGACAACGTCTTTTTTGGGCAAGACTTTTCACCAAAGCTTAAACAGGCTGTAGAGCAAGAACGTGGCGCAACCGTATTTGGTTATCGCGTCAAAGATCCCGAGCGTTTTGGCGTTATTGAATACAGCGATAGTGGCCAAGTACTGTCTATCGAAGAAAAACCAAGCGAGCCGAAGTCAAATTATGCAATCACAGGCCTCTATTTTTTTGATAACGATGTCGTTGACATAGCAAGCCGGGTTAAACCTTCAGCTCGTGGTGAGCTGGAAATAACCGACGTAATAAATGCCTACCTTGATCGCGAACAGCTAAATGTAACAGTGCTGGGGCGCGGATTTGCCTGGCTCGATACGGGAACCCATGACAGCTTGATCGATGCCGGGCAGTTTGTGAAAACTGTTGAGGAGAGACAAGGATATAAGATTGCGTGTTTGGAAGAGATTGCGTTTAAGCGTGGGTGGTTATCGAAGCAGCAAATAATATCTCAGATTAACAGTATTGGTGGCACCCAATACGGGTGCTATTTGCAAGAAATGGTGGACTAATAAAGGTAAGCTAACTAGAGCAACGTGATTTAGCTTACCTTTATAAAATGGAATGAATGGCACTAAGCCTGTTTGTTTGGTAGTAGGTTTTATTGCCAGGACGTTTTAGAGGTGGGCCATTACCAATAGGCTTGTCATGAGTTACCAATATGCGTTTTTTGATTTTTGCCAGTTGAGCGCAACGCATATCCGAAATGCTGTCACCAACCATAACCGACTTTGATAAAGATATATGAAAGCGCCGCTTCGCTTTGAATATCATGCCAGCTTTGGGTTTTCTGCAGATGCAGGTATGGTTAAAATCGGGGTGGTGTGGGCAGTAGAGAGTTTGTGTGACCTTAATTCCCTGATGCCAGAATTTCTTTTTAACTTGTTTGGTTAGTGTCTCAAAGTCTTTCCTAGAGTAATACTTCCTAGCTATACCTGATTGATTGGTGATTATTATTATTTGATAGCCTTTTCTCTGAGCGTGTTTACACAAAGCAAAAATACCGTCGATAAACTCAAAGTCCTCAAAATGATGAACATAGCCGTGGTTGATATTAATTACACCGTCGCGATCTAGAAAAAGAGCTTTTCTATAAGTTTTTATTTGGTACATAGTTAAGCCTGAAGCGTGGCTCCTAAAGTCATTAATGCGGAAACTAGATCATCAAAACTTAGCTTAAGCTTGGTTATCGACAAACTTAGAAATGCTTCTTGTGACATTATCTATTTGTTCGTGTGTCAAATAAGCGTGGAAGGGCAGAGCAATGCCGTTCTCAGAACATCGGATTGAATGTTCTAGCCCTCCTTTAGCTTCGATAGTGTTGTGTTTGAAAGCTGCATGTTGATTGATCAAGGGGTAGTACAAGCGTCGAGATTCTATCTGATGTGAATAAAGGAATTCAGACAATTGCTCAGCTTTTTGATTTTCAAACGTGACATAAAGGCTAGATGGGGTGAACTTGTCAGTTCCCGCTTGCAAAGAGAGGGGTAGCTTTGCTGCTCTAAATGCTTCCTTGTAATGTTTAAAGATACTGTCTCGTATACTTATTATTTCGGTAAGCCGGTCAAGCTGCGCAAGGCCGATAGCGCAATGGTATTCACTAATCTTTGCATTGCCGCCCGCACTAAGAATAGAGCGGTCTGGTTCAAAACCAAAGTTTGATGCTTTCTTGATCTGTAAGGCATGTTCTTTTGAAGGGCAGACAACAAGACCACCTTCTCCTGCACCGATTGGCTTCGTCGCATGTAAACTAAAAGCATAGATAATGTTGTCTCTAATGCTCTGATTGCCAAGTGCTGCGGCTGCATCGAAGATTACCGGAATGCCGGTTTTCTGGCAGAAAATAGACCAGCTTTCTGAGCAGAGCGGCGTACCAAAAGCGGCAACTGGCACGACAGCGGCAATATTGTGCTCCTTAAGTTGGAGCGAGGCAATGTCAGGTGTTAATGCCCAGCCCTCTTTGTCAATGTCACAAACTACTGGCGTCAACCCTGCATTAATTATCGCTTCTATCGTGGCGGGGAATGTAAAACTACTGGTAAGTACCTTAGCTCCTAAAGGTAGGCTTAAGCTCTTCAATGAAAGTTCAATTGCCGAAGTGCCAGATGAGACTATTGCTAGGCGCTTGGGGTCAATACCGTTAAGGCATTTGTCGGCTAAGTTGTGCTGAAACCGTTCATAGAGTGGCCCGAAATTAGAATACCAGCGCTTATCGTCAATCTCCCTAAGGTAGGGGATTAATTGATCTGTGACTGGCATGTCGGGTATGAAGTAGGAAATCATAGGAAAAGCTTCTTATAGAATATATTTAACAATATATAGCAATAAGCAGGCCTTAACGAAATAAAAATTAGGGTGTTTTTTGGGTTTACGATAGGATTAGAGAGTGGTGCAGTGGGCTGAGGAGATATGACTCGCCTAGTAAGGATGATTGATAAGCATATTTCCTTAATTTATACTCGGTTTTTGTTATAAAAATTAATGATTTAAAATAGAATTCCTGCTTAAGCAATCTTGATACCTATCATGGCGAATTTTTATCGTCGGTACTAAAACTAAATAAGAAAAATTATGAGTAATGGCGACTATTTTAATAATTACTTCTCTCTAATCAGTGAAAAGACCTCATCAATAGATCCTGCCTTGCTAAGGGAATGTGCTTCGGTTATCCAGAGTACGCACACCAGTGGGGGAAAGTTGTTGATTGTTGGAAATGGTGGGAGTGCTGCTATGGCAAGCCACCTAACAGTAGATTTCTTGAAGTCAGCTGGGGTTCGAGCAATGAACTTCAACGAAGCTGACTTAATTACGTGTTTCAGCAATGATTACGGCTATGAGCACTGGGTGTCAAAGGCGTTCGAGGCTTACGCAGACCCGGGAGACCTCGCTATCATAATTAGTAGCAGTGGGCGCTCAGCGAATATGTTAAACGCAGCGATCAAAGCTTCAAAATTGAAGCTCGGGATAATTACTGTTTCCGGCTTTACGGCTGATAACCCTTTGAGACAGTTGGGTGATATTAATTTATGGGTTGACAGTAAAAGTTATAATGTTGTTGAAATGACACATCATATTTGGCTTTTATCGATCATAGACTTTATTTCTGAGAGTAAGGCTCGGTTAGATGAACCAAAGGCCTGATATTCGAGCTTTACTACTATCGGCAGGTTTAGGGACTCGGCTTCGGCCTCTAACGAATAATTGGCCTAAATGTTTAATGCCCATCAACGGTAGGCCGCTACTAGAGTACTGGCTACAGACATTAGATGATATAGGCATTCATCATGCTGTGGTTAATACCCACTATTTATCAGAACTTGTATCTAAATTTCTTAAGCGCCCACAGTATGCTTCATGGATAAAAGAGGTTTTTGAACCTGAGTTGCTGGGAACAGCGAGTTCCTTGCGGCAAAATCAGGCTTTTTTTAAGAATGCCACGACGCTACTAATTCATGCAGATAATTGGTGTCACTGTAATTTCTCGGCTTTTATTGAATATCATTGCAAGTATCGACCAGATAATTGCCCTATAACAATGATGACTTTTGATACTGAACTTCCTCAAAGTTGCGGGATAGTTGAGCTTGATTCTCAAAATAGAGTTATTGGGTTTCACGAAAAAGTTTCAAACCCTCCTGGCAACCGAGCAAATGCTGCAGTTTATCTGCTTGAGCCTGAAATCCTTGATTGGCTAGAACTGCATCCCGAGATCTCCGATTTTAGTACACAGGTGCTTCCACAATTTGTTGGTCGAATAGCTACTTGGCACAATGATGTCATTCATCGTGATATCGGCACATATTCTGCATTGCGTAAAGCTCAGTTGGACCCTTTGCCGCTTCTTAATTGGCCGGCAGCAGATTCATGGCAAAAAGAGTTCGACGATAATCCGATTCATAGTCTTGTCAATAAAGACAAGTGAGACTGGCAAGCTTAGGCAGGTATTATGGCAGATCGATTTCTTGTAATTGGTAGTAACTCATTTTCTGGTTCCCACTTTGTTGAGCATTTGCTTGAGCAAGGCTATGAGGTCATTGGGGTTAGTCGTTCACCTGAGTTGCACTCGGTGTTCTTGCCATACAAGTGGAGTGGCGCTTTTAATGAACGTTTTCGGTTTTTCCAAATTGACCTTAACCATGATCTGGATGAACTCCTAAGCGTAATAAAGCAGCATAAACCAACTTATATAATTAATTTTGCAGCGCAAGGTATGGTCGCTCAAAGCTGGCAGACTCCGGAGCATTGGTATCAGACTAATGTAGTGGCGCAAGTGAAATTGCATGATGAGCTACGGAAGTTAAACTGGATTAAAAAGTATTTGCATGTCACAACCCCTGAAGTTTATGGCAATACAGAAGGCTGGGTAAAAGAGCACTTTAACTTTTCTCCTAGTACGCCTTATGCCGTTTCAAGAGCTGCTTGTGATTTGCACTTAATGAGCTTTTTCAATGCTTACGACTTCCCGGTTGTGTTTACACGAACTGCAAATGTTTACGGACCGGGCCAGCAACTCTATCGAATTCTCCCAAGGGCTTTGTTATTTGCCAAAACAGGGCAGCGTATGCAGCTTCATGGCGGGGGGCATTCGGTTAGATCGTTTATACATATAAAAGATGCCTCTGACGCTACCTTGCGTATTCTTCTTAATGGAGACCCAGGCTCGACCTACCACATATCAACTCGTGAAACAGTTTCCATACGGGAGCTTGTTGAACGTGTCGGTGATGTGACAAAAGTTTCTTTTGAAGACTTTGTTGATGTTACAGAAGACCGTTTAGGAAAAGATCAGGCATATTTACTTGATAGTACTAAAGTTCGTAAGCAATTTTCTTGGGCCGATAAAATTACTTTGGACGATGGCATTAACGAAACATTGCAATGGGTCGAACAGAACTTAGAAGTCTTGCTGACGCTTCCTCACAACTACCAACATAAAGCGTAAATAATGAATATACTAATTACTGGCGGCTGCGGCTATATCGGCAGCGTTCTTACACCCCAACTTCTTAGCGATGGACATCATGTAACCGTCGTCGATACCCAGTGGTTTGGTAATTTTTTAGAGCCTCATGAGCGACTTACAGTAGTAAAAGAAGATATTCGGAATATAGACGCTATTCCGCTTGAAGGTATCGAAACGATTGTCCATCTTGCTAATATTGCAAATGACCCAGGGGTTGAATTAAATCCTACTCTATCCTGGGAGGTTAATGTTCTTGGCGCGCAGCTGCTTGCAGATAGGGCGGTTAGAGCTGGTGTAAAACATATGCTCTATGGTAGTTCTGGCAGTGTATATGGCATTAAAGATGAGCCTCAGGTCACCGAAGATTTACCTCTTGTTCCCATCACTGTATATAACAAAACCAAAATGGTAGCAGAGCGAATTATGCTTAGTTATAGCGATAAGATGCAGGTGCATAATATAAGGCCTGCTACTGTGTGTGGCTGGTCTCCAC
>NZ_LWGE01001667.1:0-1508 GCF_001635315.1 Oleiphilus sp. HI0123 | reverse complement strand
ATGATAAAAACAGAGATAATGGAGGTATTAACATGGATTTTGTTATTCTAGATTGATTTTCGATTCCTGCATTCAATTCATCTAGTTCACTCTTCACAATTGAGCGCAAACTTTCTTCATTCTTTGCAAAAAAGCTTTTGAAGTTGTCTTTTGCGGTTATCTGAATATCAAACTCTTCCAAATATTCATTCTTTATAATTTTCCTTAAATTATTTTTATCCATAAATTCTTCTCTAGATAAAATAAGAGGAAGACTAAGCCCCGCCTGTTCTTTTATTTTCTTTCTATAATCTGCCTCTAATTTAGTTTTGTGCTCTCGCGCCACGGCTTTTACAAACGTAGCTTTATCCTTATATATCCACTCTTTAGGTAGTATTAATCGAACACCTGATCTTTTAGCTGTATACATAATAAAATCATTGAAATCGCTACTTTTTGAAAATGACTCTAAACTCTCATACTTCTTAAAACTTAGATTTAATGTATTGTCGATCGTTTGTTTATATTTTGATAGATAAGCGTTTCCCAAATGATTTAGATCAACATCACATCTTAATGTCGTATTGGCGCTATGATTTCCCATTCTATTGGTATGAGTTCTTGTATCAGTAGCTCCATTCTTATGAGTCCTAATGATAGTTCGACTATTTTTGGAATTACCTTGTGTACAAAAATAATCAAAAGGGAAAGTCGTAAGCTCTTCCGTTTTTTCTTTTAAATATTTTCTCGCCAAATTCTTTTGAAAGGTTTCGAATCCTGTTGTTTTCTTCTCATAACAATCTTTAGTGATACATCGACCAATTGATATTAACTTTGCACCTACTTTCGAAGGCATAACGTTTCTAAAAAAGTTTTCACCTTTTTGGATTTTTTCTAACAACCCCGCGTATTGACTGTAAAAAGCCTGTCGGGCCGATTCACTGGTATACCGTTCATAATAACCATCTGCTTGCTTGTCAATAAGCTTGATCTTTTTGTAATAGCTTTGTTGAATATTGCTGTATAAGAAATAGGTACTTTCATTTATTACAGGGTCTTGGTAATCATTAAGAAGGGTATTGGCTAGAGTAACAGCTTCGTTGTTAATTATTATTTCTTTGGATTTTTTCGGGCCATATATGTCACCTACTCCGCTTTCATTCTTGATCAAGCCAATGGAGCTAAAAAAAACTTTCTTTTCTGTATCAGTGCGCTCTTTTAGATAAGGTATGT
Source organism: Oleiphilus sp. HI0123 (assembly GCF_001635315.1). NCBI lineage: Bacteria > Pseudomonadati > Pseudomonadota > Gammaproteobacteria > Oceanospirillales > Oleiphilaceae > Oleiphilus > Oleiphilus sp. HI0123. The sequence goes on along the minus strand of NZ_LWGE01001667.1, from coordinate 296 downwards.
TTTCTTCGATATCTTGATCAAAAAGCATTGCTCTTTTGGATAACAGTGCATTGTAAAAAGCCTGCTGCTGAAAATCTGGAGTTTGTTTTGCTAGGTAGTCAATGAACTCTTTCTGACCTAAGAAAAATACCGGATGAGCTATGATTATCACCAAGCTTGATAGAAAAATTTTTGAACCTTTACTTATTCTGAAAAAGTAAATCGTTCTTACTAATACCAAAGACAAGCCGATGCTAGATAGAGCTCTTCCAAGTATTTCTATAGTTTCAATATCACTATAGTTAAAACTCCCTCCT
>NZ_LWGE01001666.1:0-7635 GCF_001635315.1 Oleiphilus sp. HI0123 | reverse complement strand
TATCGGATACCTTAGGCGAGATTATGGCAGTGGAATCTGCCGACGCTCTGGAAACAAACCTTCGAGGACAGATGTTGGTGGGTAATGACTTACAAGCATTGATCGAAAAGGCTGTCGCAAAACAAATTAAGCCCTTGCGCAAAGAGTTGAATGCCTACAAAGAGAAAGCATCATTTCGGGATGCTTTGGGTGGCATTGGTTACATCTTTGGCTTATGCGGTATCGGTATTTGGCTAACGCAGCGAAATCAATCTACAAAGAATAAGGCGAGTTAAGGTGCCACAGAATCTCGAACACAGCGGCACTTCGTGGAAAGGGCAGAGGCTGAAGCATGAAGATTCGGTGATCGACTCGTTCGATCCTCGAGTCCGAATTATTTGGGTGGCTGTTTTTTCCTGCATTGTTGTGTTGTCGAAAGAACTCAATGTTGTGCTCGTCGAATTGGGTATCGCGTGTGCTCTTGTTTTCTTGGCGAAGTTAAATCTCAAGCGCACGTTTAGACGCGTCCTGGCGATGGATATGTTCATGATATTTCTGATTGTTATGCTGCCATTTACGACGCCTGTCTCTGGGGAAGATGATGTGCTTTTCGAAATATCGGAGTTGACGGCGAGTAAGAATGGATTGGTCCACGCGGTATTGATTGCCGTTAAAGCGAATACCGTTGTTCTGTCTTTACTTGCTGTTGTGGGCACCATGAATGCGACAACGTTCGGGCATGCTTTAGCACGGTTACGTATACCCGATAAGCTCGTTCATTTGCTTCTGTTTACGGTACGTTATCTCGACGTGATTGGTCAGGAATACAAACGCATGAAACGTGCGATGCAGGCGCGGGCATTTGTACTGCGAATGGATACGCACACATGGCGCTCAATTGGCTATTTAGTGGGAATGCTTTTAATCCATGCACTTGAACGTTCAGAGCGAATCATGGAGGCAATGAAGTGTCGTGGTTACAACGGCCGCTTCTATTTGTTGGATGATGATAAGTTAGTCGCACGCGATTACTGCTTGATCATCGTTTGCGTTCCGTTCTTGATTTCTCTAATTCTTATCAACCTGCTTTGAGGCTTTTATGGAAGCGCTAATTGAAACACGAGGCTTAAGCTACCGCTACCCACGAAGAGGGGAAGTATTATCTCATGTCGATTTCTCTCTCTACTCGGGTGATCGGGTTGCGCTCACGGGGCCGAATGGAGCGGGCAAAACGACGTTTCTACATTTACTGGTAGGGCTAAAAAAAGCAAAGTCGGGTGATGTATTTGCTTTTGGCAAGTTTAGAAAGCAAGAGTCTGAATTTGTTGAAGTACGCGCGAAGGCGGGCTTTCTATTTCAAGACCCCGATGATCAACTATTTTGCCCCACTGTATTAGAGGACGTGGCATTTGGCCCGCTAAATCTAGGAAAAACCAGAGAGCGGGCCTTCGAAAAGGCCAAGCAAACACTTAGGTCGCTTGGCATGGCAGGATTTGAGAAGCGAGTTGCGCATCAGCTTTCGGGGGGCGAAAAACGCTTGGTCGCATTGGCATCGGTACTGGCCATGGAGCCAGAAGTGTTGTTGTTAGATGAACCGACAAACGCGCTCGACAACGAAGCTAGACAACGCTTGCTCGACGTCTTGATGTCCTTGCCGCAAGCAATGCTTGTTATCTCACATGATGAAGAGTTTGTTTCTAAAATCGCGACGCGACATATTCGTTTAGAGTCTGCGCGAATGATTGAAATAGAAGCTTGGTCGGAAACTGAGATTGCTTAATGGCTTTTACTTCCGCCCAAGAAAACTTGAGAGACTCTTTTATGAACTATGCGCATAATTCAGATAGATTAGACATGCCTTTTAGTGCAGTGGTCGGCCAAGACTCATTCAAGCTTGCGCTTATTCTCGTGGCTATCAATCCGTCCATCGGCGGTGTCGTTATCACTGGCCCAAGAGGGTCAGCAAAATCCACCCTTGCTAGGGCTTTGGCTAGTCTATTGCCTTACGACGATGCGCGCTTAGGCAGTGACTCACCATCCTTTGTTACTTTGCCTTTAGGGACGAGTGAAGAGATGTTGGTCGGTACACTGAACTTGGAAAAAGTGCTGAGTGACAAGTCCTTAGATTTCCAACCTGGCTTACTAAGTAAAGCCAACGGCGGCGTTCTATACGTCGATGAAGTTAATCTATTGCCTGACAATCTTGTAGATCTGCTTTTGGATGTCGCCGCAAGTGGTGTCAATTACATAGAGCGCGATGGCATCAGCCATCAACACAAGGCGGAGTTTCTATTAATCGGCACGATGAATCCTGATGAAGGAGAATTGCGCCCCCAGTTACACGACCGTTTCGGTTTGGCAGTCGATTTAGCTAACCGCTACTCGGTAGAAGAGCGTGTTGCCATCGTTAAAACGCGCGAAGCATTTGATGCCGATCCAGAAGCATTTACTCTTGCCTATGAAGAAAAGCAAGAAGCACTGATCGCTAAGGTAGTTTCAGCAAGAAAGCGTTTAGAGGGTGTGGCATGCTCTGACTCCATTCGAATTGAAATTGCACAACGTTGTGAAGATGCGTTGGTAGATGGACTAAGAGCAGATATCGTTTGGTATCGAACAGCTCGCGCGCACGCCGCTTGGCAAGGTCGAAAAGAGGTCATCTTGGATGATCTTGATGCGGTTTCAGAGCTGGTTTTGCACCACCGCCGTAGGCACGACGCGCCACCACCAGCTCAAGGTGATTCCGGAAGCGGTAATCCTAACTCCGGCAACGATTCTCCAGAAACCGGATTTAAGCGACCCGATGATTCACATAGACAACCAAACCAGAATGACGCAAAGGGCGATGCCGATACCGGCGAACAAAATAGTACCGACAGTGATTGGGGGAGTATGGACCCAAAATGCATGAACGGTATTGTATCACCGGAGAATGCCATCCCCACAAAATCAAACGCGCGTGCGATAAGCCAACCCTCTGCATTGTTAGACTCGATGTTTGCCAATCAAAAAGGGCGCTCTACCATAGGCCGGCAAACATCGAACAAAGACGGGCGACTTCCTGATTGGTTCGGCACACTGCTAAGTAGTTTTGGCGAGTGGCCGCCTAATAAGCTCAAGATGCGGAAACAAAAATTGGGTCAGTCAGTCTTACATGTTGTTTTGTTTGATACCTCGGGCTCTACTTTACAAGGTGACGTTTTTGCACGTGCAAAAGGTGTTGTTGCTGCGATCGCCAATGAGGCTTACTTAAACAGAGAGCAACTTGCGGTGTTTGGTTTTGGTAACAATCAAGTACTGTCGCTCATGGCGAAAGTGAGAGCGCCCAAACAGATCGAGAACTGGTTGCAGGGGCTCCGAGCGGGCGGTGGAACACCAATCATAGAAGGCGTTAATGAAGCGGCTCGGTATTGCGAAGCGATGAGTCAGAAATTTCCAGGGCTAAACATACGGACGTATATAGTGTCTGATGGTCGGAGCCGAGAAACGCTCAGCCAAATTAGGCTACCCGGTGACTGTGTATGGGTGGATACTGAGCAAGCGACAATACCCCGTGGTCGTGGAAGAGAGTTTGCGCGCAATTTGGGCGCAATCTATATCTCCTTAAAGGATGATCTTTTAAGTAACTCAACAGGAAAAGGTAGCTTGGCATGAAGTCGCATCAAGAGCGCATGGCGCACAAAAAGGCCATTATCGATAAAAAGATTGCCAAGGCAACTGAAGAGCGTGGCGTTCTGATTTTGTTGAAAGGAAATGGCAAAGGCAAAAGTAGCTCCGCCTTTGGCACGATGGCCAGAGCCGTAGGGCATGGTCAGAAAGCCGCGGTCGTTCAGTTTATTAAGGGCCGAAAAGAAACCGGTGAATTCAAACTATTCCGCGACCATGAACGTATCGATTGGCATGTAATGGGGCATGGCTTCACCTGGGAAACCCAAGACAAAGACCAAGATATAGCTGCCGCTCAGAACGCGTGGGAGCTCGCTAAATCGCTGCTAACCGACCCCCAGTACGATATTCTGATTTTTGACGAAATGAGCTACATGTTTAAATACAAATACCTTGAATTGGAACCGGTTCTAGAAGCTCTAAAAAATAGACCTAAACATCAGCATGTCATGATTACGGGGCGAAAGATGCCCGAAGCCTTGGAAGACATCGCCGATACGATCAGCCATATTCAGGATGAGCGTCATGCCTTTCGTCTTGGTGTAAAAGCGCAAGCCGGGATCGAGTTCTAATGAGTGTTCAATCGCCTTCTAAACTCCCTACGGCTTCATGCCCAGCTATGTTCATTGTCGCGCCAAGCTCTGGTGAAGGAAAGACAACAGTAACGGCTGCGATTGCGCGGTCGTATCGAAACAAAGGCAAAAACGTACGGGTATTTAAGACCGGCCCTGATTACCTAGACCCTCAAATTCTGGCGCAAGCTTCTGGTAAGGATGTTGAGCCGCTAGACATGTGGATGGCAGGTGAAGCTTATTGCCAGCAAAAACTGTATGAGGCGGCCGAGGTTTCAGATCTCATTATTATCGAAGGCGCAATGGGCATGTTTGATGGCGAGCCATCAAGTGCTGATCTAGCTGCGCGTTTCAATATACCGGTGGTTATCGTGTTGAACGTGAAAGGCATGGCACAAACGGCGGGTGCCATCGCTACGGGTTTAGCGCGCTATCGTTCAGACATTCATGTGGCTGGCATTATCGCGAACCATTGCAGTACAGAGCGGCACGAAGAGTTGATAAGAGATGCGCTTCCTTCAGATATCCCTTTATTGGCAACGCTAGCGAGAGACGAAGAAGTTACCTTACCAGAACGGCACCTTGGTTTGGTGCAAGCAGATGAAGTGCGTGAAGAGCTTGAAGTACGTTTTGAAAAAGGCGTCTCGTGGATTGGTGAGCAGGCGATTACTCAGTTGCCTGAGCCGGTCGATTTCAAATCCACTTCATTAGCGCGTCCAAGTCGTTTGCTTGAAGGAAAACACATTGCGATTGCTAAGGATGCAGCATTTAGTTTTATTTATGACGCCAATTTGCGGTTGTTAGAGACATTGGGTGCAAGTTACGAATTCTTTTCTCCCATGTCTGATCAACAAGTGCCCGTGGCAGATGCACTTTGGTTGCCTGGTGGATATCCGGAGCTCTATGCGCAAAAACTGAGTCAAAACCGTAGCATGTGCGAGTCCGTTCAAGTATTCCATCGTGCTAATAAACCGGTACTGGCTGAGTGCGGTGGTTTTTTATATTGCCTAGAATCGCTGACTGATCTTGAAGACGCGCGCTATTCTATGGCGGGATTAATGGCGGGCGATGGGGCCATGCGCGGAAAGCGCGGTTGCCAGGGGATGCAGACCGCCGCTTTGCCTGAAGGTGATGTAAGAGCGCATGCGCATCATCGTTCTCGAAGTGCAAATACGCCAGAACCTATTGGCTACGGTAAAAGACAAAGGCATTCGGCGCCGGGTGAAGCAATCTATCGCGAGGGTAGTTTGACGGCTACGTATCTACACTTATTTTTCCCTTCTAATGCAGAAGCCATCGCAGCGTTGTTTTTGGGCGTGACGACATTTTCGGCTACAACAGAAGCTGTTAACCGCACTGAAAATGCGCTTAGTTACAATATGCTCAGCAATAATGAGCAGGCTAGGTAAGCACTATGTGGCCAGAGAGCAGTGAACAAGCAAAACCTTTGCGCAGCGGCTTAACAACCGGCTCTTGCGCGACGGCGTGCTGTGTTGCTGCTGCCCAAGCCTTATTGGCGAACAAACATCCCGATGAGGTTGAGATCACTTTGCCGAAAGGTAAAGTCGTCTCTTTGAAAATCGAAGGGTACGAGTCACTTGAACCTGAAAAGAGTGTACGCACCGCTACCATTAAAGATGCAGGAGATGACCCTGACGCGACTCATGGGGCGCTGGTATTTGTAGAGCTGTACTTAGAGGAAAAACAAGGCGTGCAATTTATCTCAGCGCAAGGCGTGGGAACGGTTACACGAGAAGGTTTGGTGCTTAAGGTCGGCGAACCTGCGATCAATCCCGTACCGCGAGAAATGATGCAGTCACATTTATTGAATGCGGCCAAGGTATACCAATATTCTGGTGGTTTTAAGGTTGCTGTCGGCGTTGAAAACGGTGAAGAAATCGCACTTAAAACCATGAACCCGAGGCTCGGTATTATGGGTGGTTTATCTATTTTGGGAACCACCGGAATAGTTAGGCCGTATTCTTGCGCCGCCTATATTGCATCTATCCATCAAGGTGTAGATGTAGCGGCTGCAAATGGTATCACGCACATTGCGGCTACCACAGGCAGCACCAGCGAAGAAGCGATTAAGACGCGATATGAACTCAACGATATGGGGTTGATTGAAATGGGTGATTTTGTGGGTGCGCTGCTAAAGCACTTGCGAAAAGTACCCACCTCAACATCGCCCATCAAAAAAGTCTCTATTTGTGGTGGGTTCGGAAAAATAAGCAAGCTGGCAAATGGCCACATGGATTTAAATAGCCGTTCTTCGTCCATTGATTTTGAGCAGCTTGCTCGAATCGCGAAAGCGCAGAAGGCAGACCAAAGCGTGCTCGATAAAATCCAAGAAGCGAATACAAGTATGCAGGTATTTCAGATTTGTCGCGATGCCGGGATACTGATTGGCGATGAATTATGTAAAGCAGCACTTAACGAAGCGCGTCGCGTATTGAGAACACTGCCTGATAATACAGTCACCTTGGAGGTGTATTCTGTTGATCGACAAGGCCAATTTATTGGTTTTGCCTCTGAGGAAAGCCCATGAAGATACTCTTGCTGGGCGGAACGGCAGATGCGCGAGTTTTTACGAAGCGCGCCTATGAAAAGGGTTTGTTTAATACTAACGATCATTCGCTTATTTATAGCGTGGCAGGCTTGGTTCGACAACCCGACGTACCCTGCGAAGTCATTTCCGGAGGCTTTACACAGTTCGGTGGTTTAAAGGCATATATTAGATCGGAAGGCATCGGTGCTGTGTTGGATATGACGCATCCATACGCAGCAAAAATGAGTTCAACGGCGATAGATGTATGTAACAGCTTGGCCTTGCCTTATTGGCGATTTTCTCGAGAACCTTGGGTCGCGCAAAAGGGCGATAACTGGATCTCGGTCTCTTCATGGGCTGATGCGGTCACTGAATGTGCCAAATTTAAGAGAATCTTGCTGACTGTCGGGCAGCTGTCTCAAGACGACATGACGCGACTCAGTGATGTTCTAGCGACTCAGGATGAAAGCAAATTAATCTACCGAACCGCCGCGCCATCAAGAGCGTCATTGTCAGGCAGCGTGGAATGGATCAAAGCGATAGGTCCTTTTGATCTTGAGTCAGAGAGAGCCTTATTACAGGTAAATCGAATTGACTGTTTAGTGACTAAAAATAGTGGTGGCGATGCCACGCAAGCGAAATTGGTAGCCGCACGAGAGTTCGGGGTTCAGGTGGTGATGTTGACGCGCCCAAACATATCGCCAGTCAAGCATTTGTTCAGTGACCTTGATGACTGCCTACATCACGTCGAAAGTTCGCTGTCTGATTCTCTCACCCTTGAGGATCAAGATACTGAGCAAAACAATAGCGAAAAAAACGTATAGGAAACCGAGATGCCATTTGATTACGAATTGGACCCGAAAGCGATTGAGC
>NZ_LWGE01001665.1:0-752 GCF_001635315.1 Oleiphilus sp. HI0123 | reverse complement strand
AACTTCGATATCAGCTCTCTCGCCTTAAAGCTCGAAACCAACTTCAGGCAAGCAGCGCTTGAAAAAGGCTTGGACTTCTCAATTGATTACCCTGATGGCCTAACAATGCTAAGCGATGAAAAGAAAATTTATTCAATGCTGCAGCACCTTGTTGATAATGCCATCAAATTCACTCAAAGCGGTAGCGTCAACATTCGCCTTAACACTGACTTCAACCCCACTAGCGGACAACGCATTATCTTTGAAGTATCAGATACAGGCATCGGAATAGACCCGCGAGACCATAAGCGGATCTTTACCGAAGTCGGGCAATTAAATAACGAACACAATCGAGAACATTATGGTGTCGGCCTGGGCTTATATTACGTCAACCTGCTCTCGCAACAGATCGGAGGTAGCGTTGAGGTTGAATCAACTCCCGGCGAGGGCGCTAAGTTTACTTTAGACCTACCTGCTGGAGAGCTAATTCTTGAAGCAGAACCAGTAAACGAAGAGCAAGAAATTGATGACCTATTGTTCTAGGCAGCCACCTCGGCACTTTTAACAACACTCTGTAAATCGAGTATCTGGATTGAAAACCCCTCAGCTCACTTAGACCAAACACAATATCAATATATATTGATATTGTGTTTGCTATATCAATATATATTGATATACTTCAAAACTATGATGATAAGCACCTCGAAAGTAGAACCGATTAATTGCGGCGACATCCACCTCCTTAGCCAGGCTCTCAAAGCTTGCGGTGACCC
>NZ_LWGE01001664.1:0-867 GCF_001635315.1 Oleiphilus sp. HI0123 | reverse complement strand
TACCTCAAACGCTTAAAGTCACTTATAGAACGCTTTCAACCAACGCTGGTGTCTGATCACTTGTGTTGGGCTTCTTTTGATGGCGTACATGGTAATGAACTATTTCCCATGCCTTATACCATGGAGGCAATTAAGCATATCGTCTCACGAATTGACCAAGTTCAGAATTATCTGGGACGTCGTATATTGGTCGAAAATGTTTCGAGCTATTTAAGTTTTACAGTTGATGCGATGGCAGAAGTGCAGTTTTTGTCCGAGGTCGCCGAGCAGGCTGACTGCGATATTTTATGTGATGTGAATAATATCTATGTCAGCGCAATGAACCACAAATTTGATCCGCAAGAATACATTCGGGCTTTGCCTGTAAAACGCATAAAAGAAATGCACTTGGCGGGCTTCGAAGATCAGGGCACGCACTTGCTCGATACGCATGGCGCAAGAGTGCACGGACCGGTTTGGCAACTTTACCAAACAGCGTTGGAGCGATTTGGCCCTATTCCTACTTTGATTGAATGGGATACTGATATTCCGGATTTTTCCGTTCTGCAGGAAGAGCAGAGCAACGCAGCCCGCATGATGGCTCAGTGCTCAAAGTATTCCAGTCTTGCTTCTGCAGAGCAGGTATCCAGGTAATGAAGCTTGCGAACATTCATCAAGCCTTTATTTCAGGCATCTATAATCTAGAGACGGATATCAAGCCAGGGGCATTTATTCAAGCGGGTGAGAAGCTTGATCCTGAGCAGTGTTTAGCGATTTATCGCGGCAGTGTTTACGGCAACTTATGTTCTGCATTAGCAGATATTTATCCTGCCTTTTTGCAATGTGTTGGTGAGCAGTTTTTTCAGGCATTAGCACTGCGTTATGTTA
>NZ_LWGE01001663.1:0-6871 GCF_001635315.1 Oleiphilus sp. HI0123 | reverse complement strand
TGCACAGCCGAACAGCAGTGTTAGAGATAAAATAAAGATGGTGTTTTTGATCAATTGATATATTTCCCTATAAAGATTGTCTAACGCTGCGTTAACCGAAGGCGAGTTCGGTAGGGCGCTTGGTTAAACTCTTACTGAAGTTTTCCATATTTGGCTAGAATTTGTTTATATTCATCAGTTGTCTTGAACTTCGTCAGCTCCTCACTGAATCTCAATGACAGCTCTTCAAGCCCTGGCTTCTTCGCAAAAGCTAAATAATTTCCGCCAGGGCAATAACGCTTACTCCCAACGATAGTTAATTGATCCAAAATACCCATCTCCCGAGCTTTATGAAAGCCAACTAGCTCGACACCTATTGCTAAATCGATGCGACCCAGTAACAGCATATTCAAGCTTTGTTCCAAAGTTGGTACTCGCGATGCATTCTCTAATAGGTGAGAATTGTGTAACTCATCACAATATTTATAGCCAAGAATTGCCCCCACACGCAGGTTTTTAGGGTTATTTAAGTCAATAGAAGAAATAGAGTTTGTTGCTTTCTTAAAAAATACAGTAACGCCTTTAGACACTGGCTCACTAGGAAAGTGTAGGAATTCCTTTCTTTCTTCAGTTATAGAAGCGGCTAGTATTGCGTCAGCTTTTTTGTTTTTAACTAAACCCAAGCAGCGTTTTCATGGCAATAATCGAATATTAGCTGTTACGCCAAGCTTCTGAAATACTGATAACGCAACTTCTACGTCGGTTCCCACCACTTTATTATCTTCTTCATAGGCAAATGGAGGCCATGGATCTGTGACAATGTCTATTGCTTCATTTGCCCACGCCAACTGTACACAAAGTAAAGCAATTATGAACAATAAGAACTGATTTACTGACAACTTCATATCTGCCCCTTGATCATCAGTGTAGAAAAATGCGAGTTACTAGCTTAGTTGAAAACCCCCTCTTAGGAAACTTAACGATGCCCCTATGAGGCCTTGTTAGCTGCTTTTTGCATACTTTGATTTTAACCGTTTATGACGATGAGCAAATATTGATTGAAATACTGGTTTAAATAAATAACCTAAAAAGCCTAATTTACTTTTGAAATAAACGACATCTCTTATTTTTGCCCCTGAACCATCAGCTGAAATAGTTCGCTCATGTGACCACACATTATTGAGCATAGTTTTTGATGATTCGATAAAACCCATGCTATTGACCGATCTAAATTTAAATCGGTGTAAATCAACCGGGATGAACCCAAATAATAAGATTATGCTCGAAAATATATCGTCATTTACTGGCCACTCAGATATTGGTTTTGCCGCCCATTGTTGAGGGGCCGACATTTTTAATATGGGAGATAACTCGTAATTAACCCCCGACATGACCAATAGGTCTGCCGATAAATTTTCGGGGCAAACTGGCAACGATATTTCCATTTCGAATTTTGGCATGAATTTCCTTATTAAAGCTCACGGAGTTCCACAAGATTGCTTGGTTATGTTTTTANTATATTTTTTCCAGTAAATACCATAGATAGCTATTGGGATAACAAACTCTAAAATCATCGCCGGAATTAGAACACTAGCTGGAGGTCCTACGGACAATATTGAAATTAAACGGCCAAGCCCACCAATAAAAAATACCAAAGCAATAGATGGAATGAACTTATATTGAGCCTGAATATTTTGAGCGACCCAAAAGCAAAAGGCCCCATAAGCTAACCAGAAAACAGAGAAAAATCTTAATTCGTTATCCACTGTTGCTTCTGCACCTCCGGTTGAACCCGGAATTGCGGAAGCACCACCAAATAAGACATTTAACCCAGTTATTGCGACGACTAAAGCTAGTGCATACAAGATGTATTTTAGTGTTGATTCCATTCAATTATACCTCGATGTTGAAGTCTATTTTTTGCCTAACGCCCCGTTAACCGGGCGAGCGGGAGGCTAGTCCTGCTGAATGCTTCGTTAAATTATTTTTCATAGTGGTAACGGTAAGATATAATTATACGTTTATTATCGTCAACAACATATACCAACCGATTACTGTCATCTATGCGGCGAGACCAGAAATCAGCTAGGCTTTCTTTAAGAGGCTCAGGTTTACGTATACCCATCAAAATGATGACGTTGAGTATCGGGTATGAGCTTGTTGATACGTTTAAGTGTTTTCTTGTCTTGGCCTTGCCAGTAAACATAATCTGACTACGCCTCCGTAGTCGACGCTAATATTTCAATCATCGAGCAATCCATGCTCCTCTGTTTTGCCTGCACGATATTGCTGGATTGATTTACTTAGATGAGCGGCATTTGCAGGACTCTAGAGTAAATGCACTGGTTAGGCATTTTAATCGTCAATTAACAGATGCCCAAAATAAGAGAACACACCTATCATAACACCTGTGAATAGTTGTGCATGTACAAGATAGGACAATTTTTTCAACTCTCTTGGAGAGTATCGCCAGCTGATAAAAATACCGAATAGCCCTTGCCAGATTACTAGTGCGAGTACCGCAGGGAAAAAAGAATATGCATTGGTAAACCCATTAAAGCGATGTGCAGAAGTATTATAGCCACCGCACCGATACCGAAATATACATGCGTTCTATTTAATAGATTGATCAAACTATCTATAAGCGGCGGGTCAAGCTCTATACTGTATTCTGGTAAGAGCCTTTTAGCGATAGCCCCTTTTCCAAAAAACAATTTGATTAGAGTTCTGGCGTAAATGAATACGAGTAGCCATAAACCAATCTCTCCTAACCCTTCACCTATTTCAGCTAAAAATGTTTCACGCTCTTCAACTGGCGGGTAAAGGCTAAGGGCGTATATATAATATCCAATTGATAAGGCTACAGTGCTTCCTGTAAAAACAAGAATCTTTTTTAAACCCGTAGATACCGATTTCATTGTTTCATATTCCTAACGCCTACATTTGTGGCCGAACGAAGTGAGGTCCGGCCCAGCCGTTTTTTGGCTGGGCGATGCAAGATGGCCTTGTTACACGTTTTGATAGTTTGATACCTCGATAAGGTTGCCGTCAGGATCTCTAAAATATACTGACTCAACTTTACCTTTTGCACCTGTACGGCTTACTGGCCCCTCGATCACTGTAACGTCACAATTGTTTAAATGCTCGATAGCACTACCTATCGGGGTGGTAATAATAAAACATAAATCAGCACTACCTGATTTAACATTATTCGCTTTAGGTTCGAATTCACTGCCCAGTTGATGGAGGTTTATTTTCTGATTGCCAAATGACAACGCAACTCGGGACTCACCGAATATAACTTTTTCCATGCCCAATACTGATTGGTAGAAACTTACACTCTCCTCAATATCTTTGACGGTTAAAACTAAGTGATCAATTCTATCTACTTGCACAATACACCCTGTATTTTTTACATGTAACGCCTTTAGGTGCGGCTCGAACCCGAAGGCGAGACCGGTTGAACGCTTGGTTAGCTTCTATTTTTGGAAGATAGTAAAAACTTTCGTAAATCTCTTTCTTGCCTCAATACGTGAAGGATATAGACTGAGTCGCTATCTACTTTGTAGAAAACACGACAAGGATTTACTACAACTTCTCTATAATTTAGAGTCGAAATTTCTTCAGGTACTCTGCCTGAGTCAGGGAATTGTTCGAGCCTCTGCACCTTGCTGAAAACGTTTTCTACTAGCTGCCTCGCAGCGTACGGATTACTAACTTCAATATAATCTGCAATATCGTTCAGATTAATTAATGCTGGCTCAGTCCAGATTATTTGAGCCATTTACTCATCTTCTCTTTAGCTTGCGACATGTCCATTGTTCGACCTTCACGGATTGCCTGTTCGCCTTTCGCGATACCTTCCAGGATTTTCATCCGATCTACCATCAACTCATAATCAGCCACATCAACCAAATAGGCTGATGGCTGGCCATGTTCAGTTATAAGAATAGGTTCTTTTGACTCATGCAGATCTGCAAGCAGTTTCGTTGCTTGTCTCTTTAATGTAGTAACGACTTCAGTTCTCATAGTGACACCTTATATTAAAATGTATCACTATAGTATCACTCGAAATCAAAAAAAACTAACGCCTTATGCAGAGGCGAGTGAAACGAGTCCAGCCCACGGCCCTTTGTGGGCGTTCTTTGATTGCCTTGTTAAGGCTTTTAATTTATATTGTACGGTAATTCCGTACATTTAATTGGTGATTATTATGGATAGTGTAAGTGTTAATAAATTTAGAGACAACTTGAAAGGCTTTGTAGAACAGATAGTTGGGAACCATGAGCCCTTAAAGGTAACTAGGCGAGCCGGTGACGATTTTGTTGTGATGAGTGCTGACGACTGGGAAAGAGAGCAAGAAACCTTATATGTTTTGCAGAATACTAACTTGATGAAGCAAATCGCTGACTCGGTAAAAACACATACTGACAATGAAGGTTATAAGCCAAGCAAGGAGGAGATGAGTGAGATCACTGGTCTTTGAGGGAAATACATGGCAAGAATATGAAACCTTAAGAGAAAACGATAAAAAGCTATATAAGGTACTGTGCCGACAACTTAAGGAAATGCTGCGTGGTAACCCTGCCGAAGGAACGGGAAAACCAGAACAACTTAAGCATAATTTATCGGGACTTTGGTCGAGACGTCTAAGCCAGAAAGACCGGTTAATTTATAAATACGACGATGAGTATATTTACATTTTTGCTATTGGTGGGCACTACGGCCAACACTAATAGGCCTTAACGCCCGGCTCACCGGGAAATTTTGCTGGCGACTTTTTTGTCGCGTAGCGCAAAAATGGTGACAGTAAAATTTGTCCGGTGGAGCCGCTTGTTAAATGCTTGGATATGGAATAGCATAACAATACATATAAACAATGCGCATTAGGAGCAAATACCATGCAACCAAGTTTTGACCAGCAAGCGCCTAAGAAAGCTACTAACCTAACAGTAAACAGTGACCTTTTAAATCAAGCTAAAAGTTTGAAAATAAACTTATCAGCGACACTTGAACAAGCCTTGATTGTTCAAGTAAAAAAAGCACAACGCGAACAATGGCTTAAAGAAAATAAAGATGCTATTGACGAGCTGAACAAGTTGAGTGAAGAGAATGGTTTATTTTCTGACTCATTCAGGAGCTTTTAATGAGCCAATTTACGCTTTATTTGAACAAAGACAAAAGCAGTAAAAAAACATACCCCTATTTTGTTGATGTGCAAAACAACTTACTAAATGACTTGAATTCAAGACTAGTTATCCCGTTAACCCCTTCGAAAAAAGTTAACGAAAAAGTAGCTCAGAAGCTATGTCCTACAGTTAGAATTGAAGGAGAGGATTTCGTCCTCGTTACCAACCAAATGACAACTGTGCCTAAAACGCTTCTGAAATCCGAAGTAGACTCTCTAGAACATTATCGCTACCAAATCATTGATGCGATAGATATGTTGATTACTGGCATTTAACGCCAGCCGTAACCGGCGCATTTGTAGTGAGCAGCGCGAACGAAAAATGCCTCCGAGTTTACGGCATTGTTAGGTTTCGAATGCAATCTCTGCCTCCATAAACGTTACGGCACTTCCGTACAGTATGACTCGGTCGGCTTTGACTTCGCATGTAAGGCTGCCACCACGCTTAGAGACTTGCTTGGCGCTTAAAGTGCTTTTCCCAAGTTTACCAGCCCAGTACGGCGCAAGTTTGCAATGCGCTGCACCAGTAACGGGATCTTCGGGGATGCCAATTTTAGGAGCAAAGAATCTACTGACAAAATCCACATCGGAGCCCGGTGCGGTAACGATTACACCGCGAAAATCGAGTTGGCTAAGCAAAGAGTGGGTTGGTGTGATGGCTCGAACGATTGCCTCATTATCAAACACAGCTACGTAATCATCCGCGACCAATACCTCAATGGGGCACACACCAATGGCTTTAACCAAAGTTTCGGAAACCTCACAAGGAGTTAGTGCTAGCGCCGGAAAATCCATTTTTAGTTGATTGCCATCCTTTTCCACGCAAAGGTTGCCGCTACGCGTCTCAAAGATAATCGTTGGTTCAGTATGACCAAGAATTTCAAAGATGACATGAGCCGTTGCCAATGTGGCATGCCCACATAAATCAACCTCCTTAACAGGACTAAACCATCTTAAATTAAACCCAGTTTCTGTGGGCACGAAAAATGCTGTTTCAGATAAATTGTTTTCTTCTGCGATGGCTTGAAGCAATTCATCTTTCAGCCAGTTATCCAATGGACATACTGCCGCCGGGTTTCCCTCGAATGCACGGGTTGCAAAGGCATCAACTTGGTATTGTTTTATTTTCATATCCGATACTGTGTGATAAAAACCTAACGCCGCAATAAAGGGCGAGCGGCGCGCAGCAAAGCGAGTCCAGCCCACGGGCCCTTTCGTGGGCGATCTTTGATTGCTTGGTTATGTACTGTTGTCACGGAAAGGCCTCGATAATAGTGAGAATACCAACCAAGTTAAATATACAAATACTAAGTAAAAAATGCTAAATACAGACCCAAGCGCAAAAGTAGTGACCTGTGAACCTGTATGGACAGTATCTATTGTTGTTTGATGTTCTGGACCAATTTGAACATTTTCAGGTTTTGGTAACAAAGCTGCCACATCACTTTCTGAGAAAAACGCAATATTTAACAACCAATACGAAAACACCAAGAGAGTTGAGAATAATACGATACCAAAACGCTTGAATCGACCCTTTAAGTACTTTGAATTTAAGAATTGTAATATGAATGGGAATGTTAGAAATATTGCTAACAAAGCCACATAAGGTTGAAAGAATGTAAAAATAAGCTCGAACATTGTGACTAACTACTTTTCCTTTTATGTACATAGACATAATGACTCCCCACGTCCCAAAAGAGTGCT
>NZ_LWGE01001662.1:0-1053 GCF_001635315.1 Oleiphilus sp. HI0123 | reverse complement strand
CTGTGTTCGACGATCAAACATGGTAGGCAGAATAAGATGTCTTAAATTGCTTTTCTGAGACCGAATAACCATACCCAAAGTATGCATCATTCTTTCCAAGCCTTTAATCGCAAGAAACTCTGTTTGACAAGGTACGATGAGCTGCTGGCTCGCAGCAAGAGAGTTGATCATTAGTACACCCAAAGAAGGCGAATTATCGATCAAGACGTAGTCATATTGATCCCACAACATTGCCAGCGTTTTCGAAATGATCAGCCCCATACCTTCAACGCCAACCATTCTACGTTCAAGCGTCGCTAAAGCCGTTGAAGCAGGCATTAAATCCAGACCCGGGCAAGAAGTGTCAGTAATCAGTTGTTCAGGAAGACCATCAGGAACCTTACCCTGATGCATAAACAAGTCGAACGCACTTTGCTCAATCGTATCCGGGTCGTAACCAAAATAACTGGTTAAAGACCCATGCGGATCAAGATCCATAACCAACACTCTTTTGCCTTCTTGTGCCAACAACCCGCCTAGGGTTACTACACTAGTCGTTTTACCGACCCCGCCTTTCTGATTGGCAATACCCCAGATTCTCACCGCGTCACCTCTGAAAAATTATATTTTAGCTTTGCTCAAGCATACCATTTAGCCTAGCTGGCTAGAATATCCTGCTAGGGATACTTGCTAATTCTGTATCGCTTGAACAAATGAACAACGGAAATGGCATAAAGTTGCCGAATTTACGTCACTAATAATCTTAATAGTGTACAGAGCACAAATCGTGCCATCGGCACAGTATTGAAAGGTAAATACTTAGAAAATATTTCTTTATAAATGAATGAGCTACGAGACTTACTTCATTAAGCCCTGACGAATATCCTGACTTTTGGAAATTAATAGAACAACGCGGCGGTTTTTGCTTTTTCCAGCTGCCGTATCATTCCTAGCAGCAGGTTGAAACTCTCCGTAACCCATCGCGCCCATGCGAGAAGGCGACACCCCCTCCAGTGCGAGGTATCTAACAACTGTGGCTGCTCGCGCTGCAGAGAGCTCCCAATTAGATGGGAA
>NZ_LWGE01001661.1:0-929 GCF_001635315.1 Oleiphilus sp. HI0123 | reverse complement strand
CATAAAGAGTCACAAAAAGTAAACATTCCCTACCGCCTATATTAGCTACTACCTTATGAATAAAAGCAAACGCACTGAAATTTTTACACGCTTACGAAATGAAAACCCATCCCCCGAGACAGAGCTGAACTACAGCTCCCCTTTTGAGTTACTGATAGCTGTCGTCTTATCAGCCCAAGCAACTGACAAAGGTGTAAATAAAGCAACCGATAAACTGTTTCCCATTGCCAATACCCCCGAAACAATTAGAGACTTGGGCCTTGATGGCTTAAAGGCTTATATAAAAACCATTGGCCTGTTTAATGCAAAAGCAGAAAACGTCATTAAAACATGCAACATACTGATAGATAAGCATAATAGTGAGGTCCCACAAACCAGAGAAGAGCTTGAGGCTTTGCCTGGTGTAGGAAGAAAAACTGCAAACGTGGTATTGAACACGGCATTTAAACAAGTTGCCATGGCCGTCGACACGCATATTTTTAGAGTGTCCAATCGGACAAAAATCGCACCCGGTAAGAATGTACTGGAAGTTGAAAAGAAGCTTCTTAAATTTGTTCCCAAAGAGTTCTTATTAGACGCTCACCACTGGCTTATTCTTCACGGACGTTACACATGCGTTGCCAGAAAACCTAAATGCGGCGCCTGCTTAATTGAGGACTTATGCGAATTTAAAGAAAAAACCGGCGAGTAATTACTTACTAGCCGGTTACAATAATTATCCTGAATTAGGGGCTACTGTCGAATACCTTCGATGTTCAGCTCAATTTCTACGTGTGTCGAAGCAGGGCCCAAGTTACGGGTAATACCGTAATCAGCAAGCTTTAAGCTCGTCTTACCGGTGAACCCAGCTCGATAACCACCCCAAGGATCTTTCCCTTCACCCACCTTTTCAACCGGGAAACTAATACTTTTACTTACCCCATGAAGCT
>NZ_LWGE01001660.1:0-3145 GCF_001635315.1 Oleiphilus sp. HI0123 | reverse complement strand
TTGTAGCTCTTCTGTTGAACGACCTACGCCAGCAGTACGAACGATAACACCCATGTTGCGTGGCGTTTCAAGGCCGGACATGGCTTCTTTAAGTTGTGAGCGGTCGTCGCCTTCGATGCGGCGAGAAATGCCGCCAGCACGTGCGTTATTAGGCATAAGAACCAAGTAACGACCGGCAAGGCTGATAAAGGTCGTCAGTGCGGCGCCTTTGTTGCCACGCTCTTCTTTATCAACCTGAACTATAACTTCCTGACCTTCTCTTAAGGCTTGCTTGATATTGACCCGGCCTTTACCGGCAGCGGGGTCAAAATATTCTTTAGAGATTTCTTTTAAAGGGAGGAAACCGTGGCGCTCAGCACCAAAATCAACAAATGCAGCTTCAAGGCTGGGCTCGATACGAGTGATCTTACCTTTATAAATGTTTGCTTTTTTCTGTTCGCGAGAACTCGCTTCGATATCAAGATCGTAGAGTTTTTGGCCGTCTACAAGGGCAACACGTAACTCTTCACTTTGAGTTGCGTTTATAAGCATTCTTTTCATGAATGAAATCCAGTTTTGTGCTGGAAATCGCAGGAAGACAGCTTGGTTTAAAGTAAAATTACTCAGCTATAAATCAAGTTAGCGAGCTAACAAATTCCAATACATAGCAGCAACACCCAGTACCCGTGACAAATTCGCGGTGGGGAAGTGGCCACATATGGCGTTTGTTGGTTTTACTTCTATTTCCTAACTATTGTCTGGTCTTATTGCTTCCTTCAAATGATCTGGGCATATGTATTTATGCTCGCTCAAGTCCGGTGCTGCCTTTCAACGCTAAGAAGTAAGTGATAGTGCGTACTAACATTAATGGTCTGCGTTCAATCGCAAGACTTTGTTGTCTGCATCACTTACGGGCTATAAATTCTGTTTTCCTAATGCGATTCCACGCTTTAGTTTTATTTCCAGAGCTTAAATTGCTCTGGAATCCTAATTAATTTACGACATGACAGAGCTTTCTATACCGTGTCGTGTTGTCTGTACTTTCTACTTTTCACTCTGTTGGTGGAAAGGCTCGCTTTATGTATTCTTTTTCATTGCGTGCGTACAAAACTTTCAACGCCTATTTAGCTTGTGTCGCAAGCAAATAGCTGTCGGTTTTCTGTCTATATAATCTGTCGTCTTACTGCTCCGTGGGCTTTTAGCTATATAGTTGACTGAACTCAGCTGAATCTATATAGGGGAATGCGCCTTTCAATGTAACTTTTTTACGGGACCAGTGTGTTGAAGGTGGGCTGATGACAGTGGAAAAAACGGATGAACCAAGTTTGTATTCCTGAGATTTCTTGTCACTCACTCTATATTGTCTGTTACTGCTAATCGATCACAGCGAGCGGGCTCCTTACAACAACGCAGAAATATAGCAGTAATTACTTGTCGCAGCAAATATATCAAGTAATATGACTGATTTTTAAGGCGCATCCAAAGTTCAGGGTGATCTAAGTAGAGAATAGAATGAGTGAAAAACAAGCCGCTGAAGGTGGTGAAAAGCGCAAAACAAATGACAGGCCAGCTGTCCGCATCGTAACAGTAACGGCAAAGAATGAAGGGCAGCGAGTCGATAACTTTTTGCTTTCTCAGCTTAAGGGTGTGCCAAAGTCTAAAATATATAAAGTCATTCGAAAGGGTGAGGTGCGGATTAATAAGGGGCGCTGCAAGCCTGAAACCAAATTGGCGATTGATGACCTTGTTAGAATTCCACCGATTGTTGTTGCAAGTAGCTCTAAAGGCGCTATTAGGGTGAGTGACAATCTTCTTGAGTTTATTGCCTCAGCTATTATTTATGAAGATAAGCAGCTGCTAGTAATCAACAAGCCTTCCGGTTTAGCTGTGCATGGCGGAAGTGGCGTTAATTACGGCTTAATTGAGGCGCTACGCAAGCGTTACCCGGAAACCCAGTTTCTTGAGTTGGTGCACCGCTTGGATAGGGATACATCGGGTTGTATCTTGGTGGCTAAGTCGCGGCCTGCCTTGCGAGACTTGCATGCGCAGTTTCGTAATGATGAGGTTAACAAGATTTACCATATGGCCGTTTTCGGTAAGTGGCCAAAGCATAAAAAGCGCGTTGACGCGCCCCTTAAGAAGAATGAATTAAAATCTGGTGAACGCATTGTTGTTGTACACCAGGACGGGAAGCCAAGTCAGACCTTGTTCAAGATCTTATCTAGTGCTGAGAATTTTACCTTAGTCGAAGCTAAGCCGGTGACCGGGCGAACTCATCAGATTCGTGTTCATGCCGCATTTTCCGGGCATGCAATTGTGGGGGATGATAAGTATATCCCGCGCGATTTGGTGCAGTTTAGAGGAATGGAAAAAGCTCGATTGATGCTGCATGCAAAAGAGATTCACTTTACCTTGCCTGGCGGTAGGGCGATGAGTTTTGAGGCGCCCTACGACGAAGTATATGAAGCTAATTTGAAAAAGATGGGCTTGGTGTAGTGTTATGAAGTACCCTGTATATATATTTGATTGGGACGGGACTTTAGTCGACTCTGAGCAGCATATTGTTGCGAGTCTTGAGTATGCCGCTAATAAGCTCTCCTTGCCCGATCTCGGGCATGATGCCTATAAGAATATTATTGGTTTAGGGATGGTGGAGGCTTTGCAAAGCTTGTATCCAAGCCTGTCGGATAAGGATGTTGAAAATATGCGGCAATCTTATGCGGAGTTCTTTTTTCGCCGTGAGATGACGCAGGAAAATCTGTTTGACGGCGTTATTGAGACGCTTGAGGCGCTTAAGGCGGGTGGTCTTAGTTTGGCAGTTGCTACAGGTAAGAGTCGAAATGGCTTGAATCTCGCGTTAAAGGCGACCGGGCTTGGGCACTATTTTGATATTGAGCGCTGTGCGGACGAAACACGCTCAAAACCTCACCCAATGATGCTGGAAGAGATTTGTTCATACTATGGTGTGCCTGCGAAAGAGTGCGTGATGGTTGGCGACACGGAGTATGACTTGAAGATGGCTTCAAATTTCGGGATGGATGCAATCGGTGTGAGTTATGGGGTTCATGAAGTGAGTCGCTTGTCCGTACATGAGCCAAAAGCAATAATTGATCATTTTTCAGAGCTGATAAAGCTGAATGTAAGTTAGAGGGTAGTAAATTTTGGA
>NZ_LWGE01001659.1:0-495 GCF_001635315.1 Oleiphilus sp. HI0123 | reverse complement strand
TTGAAGATGTTCCAGAATAACAGGCTTAGTTGATATCCAGGCTATCTAAGCATAAAACTGTCTCGTGGTATAGTTCGCAATGCAAACTGCTGTATTTGGCTGTTGTGGCTAGGTGCTAGAACCAGGAGTGACGTATAGGCCGCTTCCGGAAAAACTGGCTCGATGACCTACATTGGTTAGCCTTAGTTTGTGTGATAAGGCTGCTACGTGTTTTGAGCAAGGTAATATGTTTTGAATATAAAGTGGTAATAAGCTCTGGATTGCTTTTTCTAATGAAAATCAGGTTAGTCGAAAGGCTGTTCTTGTTTCGTTGGAACTGAGAGTATGTGAATTATGTCGACTATCTATTCATGATATAAACGAATAACTCGAATATAGTTTGTGAATAAAATCCACTAATCTTTTAGGCTTGGACGGAATGTATGGTCGTTAATTTGACGAGGAGAGCGCTCTAAACTGTAGGGAGTAATAGGGGGTTAAGTCGTTAAGTAGAAG
>NZ_LWGE01001658.1:0-2990 GCF_001635315.1 Oleiphilus sp. HI0123 | reverse complement strand
CAGAGCTTGCGAAGCGCATTGAACGGGGTTTGTGGCGCCTAATCGAAAATGGCAAATTTGAAGCATACTTTTTAGCTCACCACCAAGCGCTAATAGATAAGTTTCGGCTGAAAGAGCGCAGAAGGTTTTCTATTCCCAACCCCAATTTGAGTAAAGCCGACCCGCTTGATAATGCTGAACTATGGCATAAATTTTAATGAAGAAAACAGCGTTGTAGGTATAGGGCTCATTACCAAGAAAAGGCATATTGTTGATGCTGTTCCTTTTCGTTATTCAGGCCAATATGAACACCTAATAGCCTTACTTTCTTACCATCGCCCCTTGATATTGCCTCATGTAACAGGCAGATAAACATCGCTTCATTGTAGTCACTAAATGTATATTCTTTTGTTGTTTGATGAAAGTCACTGAACTTTACTTTAACGCCTAGCTTCTGAATGCCTCTTCCCGGCAAATGCTTTGCAGCACGCTGTTTTAACTCGGGCAACAACCTTGATACTAAAATCGCTTCAAGTGAAGACGGGTCGTCAATGTCTTCAGGGAAGGTTAGCTCTACACCCACTGACTTCCTTGTTCGGTGAGTTATTACTGAGCGCTCGTCTTGTCCATGGCAACGTTGCCAAAGTAAATGGCCTAGTCTTCCGAAGTTATGTAGTAGTGTTTGTTGGTCAAAAGCCTTTACATCTTTTCCAAACCGCAGTTGCTTAGCACTGAGCTTCTCGAAGGTGACTTTGCCAACGCCAGGGATTTTATCTAAAGGCATATCGTCGATAAAACTGGCCACGTTTTCTGGAGGAATTACATAAATACCGTTTGGTTTATTGATATCGGAGGCAACTTTAGCGAGGTACTTGATGGGCGCCACCCCTGCTGATGCTGTCAGACCAAGCTCACGTTGAATCGTCTTGCAAATATCCTGAGCGATGAGCGTTGCTGAACCGTGATGTAACGAGCAGTTGGTGACATCAAGGTAAGCTTCATCGAGGCTAAGTGGTTCGATCAGATCAGTATAACGTTCGAATATTTCACCAATCTGTTTACTAACGGTTCTATATACATCCATTCTACCCGGAAGCAATACAAGATCTGGGCATAAACGCAGCGCAACTGAGGTCGGCATGGCAGATCTAAGCCCAAACTCTCGTGCTATGTAGTTACAGGTAGAGAGGACACCGCGAGAGTGGCGCTTTCCGCCAACGGCAACGGGTAAATTAGTTAACGCCGGTTGGTCACGGATTTCCACGGATACAAAGAAAGCATCCATATCTACATGAATTATCTTGCGCAAACCGTTGCCTCGAAATTAAATAATGCTGTTTGAATATACAGTTGTCTTGGGCGTGAGGCAAGTAGGGTTGGTTGCTAGCGTGTACAGATTATTTACGATACACGCCGTCTAGAAAAGTGTTTACTTCAGAAAAAACCTTCTTGGTGATATCTCCTCTGACAATACCATGCAGATGGAAGTCTATTTCCCTGTAATGTGCGTTGCCTGTGTGAATGCTTTTATAAATATCTCTACCGCTTTGGACGTCAACTTTTGGGTCTTTATCTGCATGAATGACTAAGGTTGGGATGGTGATGCTAGAGAGCCCTTTCTGAACTTGGTTCATTAATTTTTTGATTTCAACGATGCTGCTTACCGGGCAGCGTAGATAATTGATGTGAGGATTGTCAGCATGATTGGTGACGAACTCTTTACGCAACTTTTTAGTATCGAATACCGGGTTAGCTATTCGCCTTAGAGCCTTATTCCAGGTATTGACAGGCTTGGCGAAGTTAGCAGAGAACTTTTTAAACTTGAGCGGCGCGCTGATACTCACAAGTGCATCAAAGGCGTCGGGTTTATCAATGACTTGTTTAAGTGCCACCGCAGCGCCAGTAGAGAAACCAGCGATGACGATATGCTCACAGCAGTGCTTAAGTATTTCGTGGCCCCGGTTAACCGCCGCCGTCCATTCGCTCATTTTACGGCGAGATAAATCATCTGCCGATGTACCGTGCCCGTCCATTCGTGGCGCGTAGACGGTATAGCCTTGGCTATAAAGATAGTCAGCCCACTCTCGCACTTCTTCCGGGGCAGCCATTAGGCCATGAACAAGCAGCACTCCCTGCGTGGCTTGAGGCTGATGAAGCAGGTAAGGTTGGCCAATTTCTGGTGGCTTGGTTTCACCTTTAAGGAAGTGTTCCTGGTAATCGTTTATAAAACGACTCGTTTCTTCCTCTAGCAGGCATTGTGCTTTAGAGCTTAAGCTCATCTTAGGCTGACGCCGTAGCGGAAAATGCACTGTAAATCAGGCTGTAATGACAGGCGCCACCAATTAAGACCATTACGTGGAAGAGTTCATGGAAACTGAAAATTCCAGGCAACATTAAGGGTTTCTTACTTGCATAGAAAATAGCACCTAGCGTGAACGCGATACCGCCAGCAAAAAGCAGATTAACCTGCATATCGGTCATGAGATCCAAGATTTGTTGCATGGGGAAAACTAGCATCCAGCCCATTGTCAGAAAAATTAAGGCATAGAGTATTCTTGGTGCGCGCGGGAAGAATAATTGTGAGCACAGGCCAAATGCCACCAGTCCCCATTGAATTGCTATCATTGGTAAGCGCCAGTCATCATCCAGAAAGAAGTAGCAGACGGGAGTATAAGAACCAGCAATCATAAAGAATATCGCTAAGCGGTCCATTTTTCGCCAGAAAGATAGCTCGTTCTCTTGCTTTTTAAAGCAGTGGTATAAAGAGCTAGCAGAAAAAAGAAAGATTAGTGACAAACCGTAAACTAAGGCTGTGACGAGCATTGAAGCAGAGCCGGTTGCAACCTTTAATAAAAAAACTGTACCGACCACGGCTGCTATCGCGCCAAGCAGGTGAGAGTAGAAGTTGAATGCTTCAGAGCTTTTAACCATTTTCAATACCGCTTTTTGTGTAGGTCTGAGGATAATAAGTCTAAAAAAAGTATCACAAGTGTGAGCTGAATTTGTTGCTT
>NZ_LWGE01001657.1:0-1805 GCF_001635315.1 Oleiphilus sp. HI0123 | reverse complement strand
TCTTTTATTTCTTTAAATGAACTACCCTCATCTTTAAGGCGTCGCCGAGCGGTGTGGGTAGTTAAATGTAACTCACTGGCTACAAGATCAAAGCTAAGATTCTCGATCTCCAAGCTGCCACCCATACGACTCAATAGAATTCTTTTTATCTGCGCAGTAACACTGTCATCTGAACGAAATTGTTTTAGTAGCGATGCCGGCGCATTTTTCAAAAATGGCGCTAAGGTACTATCATTCTGAACAACCGGTAGATCTAAATACTTGCTGTTGAACACAACCCGGTTTTGCCCCTGAGAGAAAGCAACTCGGCAAGGAAACATTAACTTGTACTCTTCATGGAATAGAGGCCTTGCGAAAGTAAACTCAATTCGCTCAAGTAGTATCGGCCTTTCAATCAACCAACACGACAGACGAATCCAGATTATATAGAGCGAAGTAATTAGAAATACCTCATCAAAGCCCAAGTCATTCGAAAACTTGATTTCCAGATGCGCTTCGCCTTCTAGTTCAAGCAAGTTAATCGATAGTTCATCGCCAAACAGACCTATAAACTTACTCGCTCTAAGCAAGGCATGCCGCAAGCTAGTTGCAGTAATTATAGCGTGGCACATCATGCTAAACGTGCCGATTTTAAGTGGCTTTTCGACGAAGCCACTTGCTTCATCGCCCAACTCAGACCAAAGTGAGTGGAGCAAAGGGTCTACATAGTTCAAATCAATACGCTGTAATGGGTCTTTTCCCATATCCAACTGAAACTTGTCATAATCGAGATCAACACTCGCAAAAATCGAGTGCAAATTAATATTTCTTCGCTTAGCAGCAAAAAAGAAAGCATCGACAAGCGCTATAGGAATACTTAAGTTGGGAGACATGAGAGCTCAGACTGGTCCGGATAAGGTCAATCTGTCAAAAAATATGGCAAGAGTCAAGAACTTAGGGGAAGCAAGAAGAGCTCCCCCTTTATCAGAAAGATAAGAGGGTATTGCGACTAAATACCCAAGGAACTTAGTAGGTCATCAACTTCATCTTGGTTAGTTCCAGATAACTGGTCGGGGCGTAAGTTTTGATCCTCGGGAGATAAACTACCAAAGAGTTCATTTAATGACATCATCGTCAACATAAACTTCTGATCGGTAATCTGATCTTCAGAGTAGAGGTTCATACACTTAACAAGCTCACCACTAATCGCTTCACGGATCTGTCCTTGCTGGACCTCACTCAAGCCTTCAGCACCTTCAAGAACTGCTTTTTCAACATTTTCCATTATGCCCATTTGCTGTTCTTTCATGGCCTGGTAGGTTTCGTTAACCTGACTAAGTTCACTACTACATGACATCACTACATTTTTAATTTGTTCCGTTCTCGATTCTACGCGAGCTTCGAGGTTTTGATTGAGATCTAGGATCTCCTTTTCATCAAGCTTTCGTCGAGTAATATCCCGGATCATCACGGTAAAAATGATTTCGTCATCAACAAGCACTTTGTTTGTCACCATCGACAACCAAGCTTGCTGACCTTCAATCGTTGTCTCTATTTCGAAGCGGCCATCGTCTTGCGTTTGGGATGCAAGAAACTCCATATATTCACAACCCTGATCACAGTCTTCATCATCAAGCATTAATTCGAGGCCGCCCCGAGGTTGAACAATTTCAAACTCAGCTTGGGGGTAAAATGCCAGCTCAGGTACAATTTCGTCGAGCATCTTACCTTCAACCTCACCCTCTTGCTTTTTGATAACATCTCTACACGCAGGGGTAACAGTAGTAATCTTACCGTGTTTATCGGTACTTAAAAAAATAAAATCG
>NZ_LWGE01001656.1:0-2592 GCF_001635315.1 Oleiphilus sp. HI0123 | reverse complement strand
GGCTCTATTTAACTCAATATTTTGTATTGTTTTTCTTTATGTCGACATTTTTTTCTTTCTTAAATTCTAAAATACGCCCGAAAACAGCCTTCAAATGTCAAATTCTGTTAAAAACCCTTACATTTCTGCCTAAAGGTTACTCTCCGTAACTTTTTGTGAAAGCAATCACGGTAAATAGAAATCAAAATACATATTATGATCTCACTGGCGAGCAACACAGCTTGTTAGAAAAAAATGAAATCATATAAATCAAATGATCGCGTTAAGACACATAAGTCTAAGACAGTTTTAACGTAACCTAAATATTAGGAGAATAATATGAAAGGCCTGAAAAAAATCGCACTAGTTTCTGCAATCGCTGCTGCTTCTGCTGGCGCACAAGCTGAACTTAAAGCTCTAGACGACTCAGCAATGGGCGAGCTAACTGGTCAAGCTGGTTTGACTATCGATATAGAATCTAAAGTTTCTATCGGTCAGTTCATGTATAAAGATGCTGGTAGCCTATTCATCAACGATATCAAAATCGGTGGTAACCAAAATCTTACTGATGACCCGAATAACCTAGCAAACAACACTGACATGCTTGACAATATCCGTATGAACATCGATATTGCTGGTTCCGCTGCTACTGGCGAAAACATTTTAGATCGTGGTTTGTCTGATTTTTACGGTGCTGAAGGTCTAGCTGCATTGGCTCTAGCATACGGTGCTGTAGATGACGGTCGTCTAGCTGGTTTGGCTGGCGGTATCGAAGCTAACGCTGGTGGTGCATCTTTGACACAGCTAGAAGCTAACAATGTACAATTTGATCCAGTAAATGCTCCTGGTGTATCTGTTGTTCAAGCAATTGCAACTGCAACTGGCGGAACATTCGTTAAGGGTCGTGTTGGTATCGAAGACGGTGACTTGTTAATTCACGAAATCGCTACTGATCCATTGGCTGCTCTTGTCAGTGCTGATGACCTTATCGCTGGCGGTGCTACTGCACTTAGTGGTTACACAACTCAACAAGTTATCGACGCAGCTGTATCAGCGGTTGATTTCAAATACGAAATCGGTGCAATCGGTATTGCAGAGTCTTCTTACCAGGAAGGTGCAGATCTTACTACTGCACAAACTACTACTTTGATCAGTGACCTAAGCATTGCTGGTTACTTGGGACACAAAGATATCCATATCGAAAACAATGGTAATGGTTTCGGCGCTACTGACACTGATGGTAACGGTCGTATCTCTAATGCTGAAGCTACTGATGTTGCTACTGGTTCTACTGGTTACGGTGATGCGAACTCAAAAATCCACATGGATAGCTACTTCAACATCACTGATTTAGATGTTTACATCGATATCGCTGGTGTTCAGATCAACGATCTGAAAATCCACAACCACCGTGGTGACACTTCTGGTCTAGACGGATTGAATGCATTCGGTTTCGCTCACTCAATGCGTGACATTTACGCTGTTAAAGACGCAGTTCTTGATCTAGGTTCTGTTGCTTTGAACCCAGCTGGTCAAGTTTTCCAAGGTACCAACACAAGAGAAGGTTATGTTGACGGTATCGCAATCAACACTACTTCTAAGTTTGACCTAGATATCGGTTCATTGTCTTTCGGTGACACTGGTACTTCTATCGGTAAAATCTACTTGACTGATGTGACTAACACTACAAACTGGACTATCTCTGCTCACTAAGATCTTGATCTTAGCTGAAGCTGGATACGAAAGTGTTTAGTTAAGTTAGAAGCAAAACGAGAAACCGCCTCACATTGTGAGGTGGTTTTTTTAGTTTCTGTTGTCTGTAAATTCTGTTGGCAGGGAAATGTGGGGTAGGCTTTTGTGGCTAAAAGTGTTTGTTATGAAATTCCGTTCACTGCCTCGTTCACATTATAAAAAATGCCTAACAAAAGTCACAAATTCTACTGATTCACTGTAGACATTCTTCTCTCGCCCAGATAATTTATATCCACAACAGTTTTATCTCACCGTTATAATAATGATTGGAGTCTCTATATGAAGATGTTGAAATTTGGTTGGATACTGCTTGGTTTGCTGTTCTCAGTGTCGAGCACCTTAGTATCAGCTGAAGAAGGCAAAAGAAAAATAAAAGCAGAAGATCTTGTCGAGGCGCCAATTGCCGAGAGCGCTGTTGACCTTAACCAAGTGAGGCGGGGTAAGGTTACTGAGGAGCAAGCGATCGCGCAGCTTAAATATATGATGGTGCAGGGTTGGATGCGCATGGAAAAGAACTTGCTTGAACGTGGTGAATTTTTACCTTTTGGGATGGTACTTTCCCCGCAGGGTGAATTTAACGTGTTAGCTATTGAGCACCAAAATCTTGTTAAAAAGGATTTTCAACTAGCCTCAATCATTCAATATTTAAAGCGTATTGCTAAAACTCGTGCAAAGTGGGGTGTCGGCTTAATGTATATTGAAACAAGAAAGAATGCTGATGGCTCATCCATGGACTACATTCGAGTAGTGGCAGAGCATATAGCGGGCTGGGCTAGATCGTGGTCTTACCCTTATAAGGTGGTAGATGGTGAAGTTAAGCTCGGCGCACCAAAGGAGACGGTTCTGAAGCCCATCTATTTT
>NZ_LWGE01001655.1:0-3767 GCF_001635315.1 Oleiphilus sp. HI0123 | reverse complement strand
TCAACCTGACTTTCAAATCGCGGAATAAAGCCTATTTGGTGAAAATGAAGAAGGTCGAGCCATTGTTCATTATCCGCTAGGGAAGTAAGTTTTGAATCTGGTATCGTTTGCGCGAGAGAGTTAAAGCTTAGACAGGCAAGAAAAGCTACATTCACCAGAATGTAATGGTAAGGGCAGTGCATGATATCTCTCGTTAGGGTGAATGCCGGTCTTTTAACTGGCACAAAAAAAGGGCATCAAATTGTGCCCTTTTTTAGATTCTAGATCTAGCGTAAGCGTAGATTAAACGAGGCTAATTAGCCTAGGTATTTAGCAAGAGTCTTGTTCTGGCTCATTACGCTAACCAATGCTTGGTATGCGTCACCAGAAGTTGTTGCTTCAGACATAAAGATTTGGTCAAAGCTTGCTTTCAATGCAGCATTGAATGTAGCAGCATCTTCTTTAGCAACGCCAACAAGTTCAGATAGTGCAGCAAGTGTTTCACCTTCACCAATTGCAGTGTCTTGAGCCAGTTGGTCAAGGTTTTTATCTATAAAAAGGGATACTTGGACTTTTAGAGGGCCGTTTGCATCTTCACAGCCAAGTGTGCCTGAGGTCATAGCAAAAGTTTGGCTGGCTATTCCGTTAGTTGTTGCGGCAAGAACGTGCTCATGCCATTCATCTGCATTTTTGAAAATAACTTCAGTACCTAAGCCGCACCCTGCAGGACCGTGACCGCCGGCAGCCATTGCAGTAAATGGAGCAGAAAGAATGAATGCACCTAAAATTAGTTTTTTCATAGCAATTCCTTGAATCATTTTTTGTAAGTAACGCCCTTCGATTATAAACAGCGTTATTGGAAAAAGGCAATGTGTTTAGTTTTATACAGCTTACCTTAAGTTTCACATTTTAATAGTGTAGTCGAAGATTTGGAAAAGGGAACAACGGGAGCTTTAATCTGCAGTTTCAGGTCGTGATAAGATTTAACAGCCTCATGAGTCGAGGCTGTTAAACGGGAAGAATATTTATCTAGAACTTCAGATCTGCATGTTGTTCTGGTCTGAGTCTCGGGCCGTACTGACTCACCACTTGAGCTGCGGCTCTGTTAGCAAGCGTTGCTGCTTGGGCAAAGGTTTGGTCATGAGTGATTGCATAAAGAAATGCACCTGCGAACATGTCGCCGGCTCCATTTGTATCGATTGCTTTTGCTTCAACGCCAGCGACTATTGAGATTTCATTGCCGTCATAAACGAGAGCGCCATCTTTTCCTAAAGTAATTGCAAAAGACTTTGCAGTTTCTTTAAGCTTTTCAGCAGCATCTTCGATGTTATTGCTTTGTGTCCAGGCGAGTGCTTCGTCTTTGTTGCAGAATAATAAATCAACCTGTTGGCCGATCATTTCCTTTAGCCCTTCGCCAAAGAACTCGACCATTCCTGGGTCAGAGAGGGAAATTGCCGTTTTTACACCCTGCTGCTCGGCAATTTCCCGTGCTTTGATGGCCGCTTGTTTGCCACTAGGTGATGTAACGAGATAGCCTTCGATATACAGGTATTCAGATTGAGCAATAGCTTTAGCATCAAGCTGTGCTTCATCTAATTCAGCGCTTACGCCCAAGAATGTATTCATGGTTCGTTCGGCGTCAGGGGTAATCATAACCAGACATTTTCCGGTTGTACCATTCGGGTGGGCTTTATCGCTTGTGGTCACGCCCGCTGCTTGGGTATCTTGTTGGAAGAATAGGCCGTTTTCGTCGTCTGATACTTTGCAGGAATAATAGGTCTTGGCACCGAAGTAACTGGCAGCGATAATCGAGTTGCATGCCGAGCCGCCGCTGGCTCTTTTACTACCAACCAAGTGTTCTTTCATTAGCTCTAGTATTTCGGCTTGGCGGGTTTCATCCACCAAGGTCATTAGACCTTTCTCAATATTAGCTTGGGATAGGAATTCATCGGTGACTTCAATTTCAGTATCGACGAGGGCGGCGCCTAAACCATAGACGTGATATTGTTGCATAGTAATTGCCTTGCTAGTTGGCTAATGGTGGTGTCCATTATATACAGCGTCATTTGCGTATGGCAAAGACGATTTATACGCTTGGTGAATAGCCTGCGCGGTAGATAGCATGAAAAAGGATATATGAGGAAGAACCTTGCTTGGAATGAATAGAAATGTATTGGTTTTATTGTTATCTGGTGCGCTGGGCTTGTGTATTGCGCCAATGGTTGTGTTTATCGGTGGTTTGGTCGGGGCATCGCTTGCTCCTGATCCAGAACTTTCCACATTGCCTGTAGCGGGCATTGTTATTGGTACCGCCTGTGCCGTGATTCCGGTCTCGCGTCTAATGCAGCGTTTCGGTAGAAAAAAGATCTTTTTGGCTGCCTCCTTATATAGCGCTTTGGTATCATGTTTTGCTGCGATTTCTATATCTTATGAAAGTTTTTGGTTGTTTTGTTTGAGTACTGTATTGCTAGGTGGTGCCCTGGCCGTTATTCAGCAATATCGTTTTGCGGCAATGGAGAGTGTTGAGCCATATCTGGCACCAAAAGCTGCATCCTTCGTGTTGTTGGGTGGGCTTATTGCGGCGATACTAGGGCCAGAGCTGGCTCATCTGGGGAGGGCGTTGCATGAAGTGCCCTTTTCGGGCTCGTTTACTCTGCTTTCAATTCTTTGTTTATTAAGTGGTGTTGTTATGTTGTTTTTTCAGCCCGTTGTCGTGACAGGGGGTGAGGAAGAACTCGGCGGCCGTCCTTTAATTGATATCATGCATTCATCCTTATTTTGGGTGGCGGTGATGTCGGCAACCATAGGTTATGCGGTGATGAGTTATGTTATGACCGCTACGCCCGTCAGTATGCATGTCATGGAAGGGCATTCTTTAGAAGATACTAAATGGGTTATTCAGAGCCATATTCTTGCGATGTTCTTGCCTTCCTTAGTGAGTGGATATCTGATTTCAAAGTTTGGTGAATATCGCTTGATGCTGGCTGGTTTGGCAGCTTATACGGTGTGTTTGATGATAGCGCTTTCAGGTCAGAATGTGATGCATTATTGGCTTGGATTGGTGTTGCTAGGTATTGGTTGGAACTTTCTATTTGTCGCAGGTACGGTTTTGCTTCCTAAAGTGTACCAACCTGCCGAGAGGTATAAAGTACAGGGTTTTAATGACTTTTTTGTGTTTGTATTCCAGGCTGCGGCATCAATATCTAGTGGAGTAGTTATTTATAGTGTTGGCTGGAATAGCCTGCTTATCTACGCTATTCCGCTAATTTTGGTTCAGATGTTGGTGATCTTTATCTGGAGAATAGGTAAAAGTAAGGAGGGAGAGCTTGTCTAATTATCGCTTTAGTTTTCTTTTGCTTGGAGGTTTAAGTCTGGCTGGCTGCTCCAGCTTGCCGCCTGAACAACCTCAAAATATTTGTAAAATATTCGAAGAAAAGCCAGACTGGCATGATGCCGCGCTCGATGTACGGGAACGCTGGGGAGTCCCTGTTCACATTCCAATGGCCATAATGTATCAAGAGTCATCTTTTAAATACGATGCGGCACCGCCGATGGAGTACTTCCTTGGATTTATTCCTATCGGTCGAGCGAGCGATGCGTATGGTTATTCTCAGGCTAAGACTCCTGTTTGGGGAGAATATGTAGCTGACGCCGGGAGCACCTTTGCAGATCGCGATGATTTTGATGATGCGATTGATTTTGTCGGTTGGTATATGAATCGAAGTAGCAAGATAAACAAGGTTAGTAAATGGGATGCCTACGCACAATACCTAAATTATCACGAAGGG
>NZ_LWGE01001654.1:0-1299 GCF_001635315.1 Oleiphilus sp. HI0123 | reverse complement strand
AGGCTCGCTATGCTATTGATGTTGAACACGCTGAAAGAGTAGAGAAAACAGCGCTTCATGCATACAAGCAAATTGCTTCGTATTGGGATATAGCCTTACCGCAATGTGAAAATCTACTACGTTGGGCAAGCCGGGTTTTTGAGGTTGGGCACTCTATTGCTCATGCACAATACCACCGGCATGGTGCTTATCTCGTTTATCACTCTGACCTACCAGGTTTCTCGAGATTAACTCAGCTGCACCTTTCTGTGATAGTACGTACTCACAGACGGAAATTTAGTGATGAGCCTTTTATTGGAATGAGTAAACAGGAAACGCAAACACTGAAGCGCCTGTGCACAATATTCAGACTGGCGGTTGCGCTGACAGCAGAACGTAATCAAGCTGAAACGGATTTCACCCTAAGGGCTCAGGACGAGTGCTTATCCCTTAGTATGGGGAAAGGCTGGTTTGAGGCAAATCCCTTAAATACGTCGATCTTGGAGTTAGAGCAAGACTTGTTACGTAAGCAGGGCTTTCTTCTACTGCTAGCTAAAGATTGACGACTTTCCAACTACACGAGATTCTTAATGATTGTTTTAGGTATTGAGTCATCTTGCGATGAGACCGGTGTTGCTTTATATCATAGTGAGAAAGGTTTGCTTGCACACCAGTTATATTCCCAAGTAGAGATGCATGCGGACTATGGTGGTGTTGTCCCGGAATTAGCTTCTAGAGATCATGTAAGAAAAACCATTCCTTTAATAGACGCTATTCTCAAAGAAGCTGGGCTAGAGAAGGGCGATATTGATGCGATTGCCTATACTGCAGGGCCGGGATTAGTAGGAGCGCTGATGGTCGGTGCTTCCATTGCGAATGCCTTAGCGATGGCGCTTGATATCCCCATTATCGGTGTACACCACATGGAAGGACACTTACTGGCGCCGATGCTAGAAGATAGTCCACCGGAATTCCCCTTTATTGGTTTACTTGTATCGGGTGGCCATACTCAATTGGTTTCAGTGCAGTCTATTGGTGAATATGAAATTCTGGGTGAGTCATTAGATGATGCGGCAGGTGAAGCCTTTGATAAAGCGGCGAAAATGTTAGGGCTCGATTACCCGGGAGGTCCCCGAATTGCGAAACTGGCTGAATATGCCCGAACAGAGCTTGGTGGAACACCTTATCGATTTCCCCGTCCAATGACAGATCGGCCAGGACTGGATTTTAGTTTTAGTGGCCTGAAAACTTTTACCTTGAACACGGTAAATGATGTCCGTGCTAAGAAAGAGTTGGATAAAGATGATCAGGCAAGGATCG
>NZ_LWGE01001653.1:0-1338 GCF_001635315.1 Oleiphilus sp. HI0123 | reverse complement strand
AGTGACAAATAAACTCACTGCCTATGCCTTCTTCACTATGGATTTCCAGCTCGGCATTATGATTGATCAATACATGCTTCACGATCGCTAAGCCCAAGCCTGAGCCGCCACTTGAGTGGTCTCTGCTGGGGTCCGTTCGATAGAAGCGTTCCGTCAAGTGAGGGATGTGAACGGAATCAAAACCTTCACCGGTATCACGCACACAAAAGTGAGCACCTTCTTCATCCAGCCACCAGCTGATGTCGATATCACCACCGGTGGGCGTATACTTAACTGCATTAAACGCAAGGTTTGAGAAGGCGCTATAAAGCTGACGAGAGTCACCGGTAAATAAACAGGGTTTGGTGCTTTCAAAGTCCAAACGAATATTCTGATTTTTGTCAGCGCTAAAGGCTCGTGCGTCGCGGTAGACTTCTTGTAGTACCGGTTCGATATCGATCGCTTGAGTATTACTAGGCAGGCCTTCAGTTTCATACTTGGCGAGTAACAAGAGGTCACTAATCAGGCTTTCCATCCGTTTCGTTTGCTCTTGCATTGAATTTAAGGCTCTTCGCCACTTCTTAGGTGTATCTTCAGCATCCTGGAAGGTTTCGATATAACCTCTAATAACCGTCAATGGCGTTCTCATATCATGAGAAACATTGCTAACGAAGTCACGCCGCATCTGTTCAAGTCGCTGCACACGCGTCACATCTTGCGCGAAAACCAAGCGGTCATCTTTGCCAAACAAAGTGATATGTACTTGCAAAGTTGCACTTTTATTTAAAGGTGAACGTAGCTCTAAAGGTTCGTCGTAATTCTTGCTTTCAAAATATCGCTTAAAGGAAGGGTCTCTAAGCAAATTTGTTATCAGCTGACCTCTATCTGACTCTCGTTTAAAGCCAAGTACTGTACTTGCAGAGTCATTCCACCAGTCCATCGCACCTTCAGAGTTAGTCATGACGACAGCCTCTTTTAGTGCATTGGTAGATAATTGGACACGAGCAATCATTGACCGCAAGTTTTCTTGAGTAATGCGATTTTGATATTGAATTTGATATAGACCGTCAAACAGATCGCCCCATAAACCATGGCTTTCGGGAATTGCTTGGTCTTCTTGTACACTGTAAAGCCAACGATGCAGCTTAACAGCCTGGCTGATTGTCCAGGCTAAGTAGGCAAAGCAGCCAATCGCGAGAACCCACGCTAATTCCCCAATCAGCAGGCCAAGTACCAGCAAGCCAATCACAGCCCAAAAAAGGGAGTATAAGTGACCGATGATTCGTTTGTGCATAACCTTATGCTCCAGCACAGGAAGACAGATTCATTCTCTGATTCAATAGTTTGCCATTAAAACGC
>NZ_LWGE01001652.1:0-4617 GCF_001635315.1 Oleiphilus sp. HI0123 | reverse complement strand
TTTATGCTACGGGTGTGCCTCGATTGCGTGTCGTACCGATAGGTGACAACAGTGAAGGGGCGGCAGAGTACTTTTCTTCTGATAAAATGCAGCGCTTTGTCGATGAAATTCGCTCTCGATACTCTGATCGCTACATTTTTATTGATGCACCTCCGGTAACAGAGTCATCGGAAGCTAGGATTCTCACTGAAATTGCGGATATGGTTGTATTGGTTGTACCGCATGGGCGGGCAACGGCAGAGCAGGTGGAGGCGGCAATTAGTGTTATTGGTAAAGATAAGCTTGCTGGCCTGGTTTACAATAATTGATCATGATGATTGATCATCGCGCTTTTGTTAGTATTATAATCACTGCCTGCTTATCTCTTCCAGTTGCAGCCATAGAATACTCTGCTGTGTTATCAAGCAATGCGGAGTTTTCAACTAATATCAGTCTTAGTGCGGATGACACGAACTCTGATACACATCAAACTATTTCGTTATCGGGTAGCGCCATTGAGGAAAGAAAAACCTTTCAGACGAATGCTAGTTTCACTCTGGAAAAAGATCATTATTACGGTAATGCGTACGAGGGGGAAACGACATTAAGTACAGGGTTGGGTTTGTTGAATTTTGATGTTGTCGAAGAATTTTTAAGCTGGCAAACGTCTTTTACTCGTAGCCAAACGCTGAATGATCCTTTAGAAGAGGTCCGGTCCGATAATCTTGGGTATCGTGATACGCTATCTTCCGGACCGAGTATATTATATGTCATGTCACCGACAATGATGTTAGTAGGAGGGAGTAGCTATATTATCGCAGAGAACTCTCAAAGAGGTACGGCTGATACAAAGCGGGCTGAATTGTCCGTGGTCGTTACACATCAAATCAGCTCTATAACTTCGATGAATTGGACCGGAGCATACGAAGTGATGCTGGATGCTGATGGTGGCGAAAAGTATGATCGTATACAGCTAGGAGTTGGTGTGTCACGCCAGTTTGTTGATGGGGTTGCTAGTATTAGTGTAGGACGCACACACTTGGTTCCCGAGGCGAACGCAGAAACTGAGTCGAACTTTGTGAACCTTTCATTCGTTCGGGAAAAACTATGGCTGCATGATGTGACGATTAACTTTTTTGAAGACATTTCAGATTCATCGATTGGCTTTGCGGTGAATCCTGGTGCCCCTAACCAGTTTGTTGTGCAGGGGAATGATATTGTAAGGCGTCGCTCGGCAGGGTTAAGTATTGATCGAGAGTTAGGGGTATATGGCTATAGCTTGGCCTTGGCTTGGGATTATGAAGATTATTCTGTTCAAAATAGTGACGAAAAAGTTCTAAATGGACTGTTTGCTCTTGAGAAAGAGGTTTTCCCAGGCTTCTCGACTGGTGCTAGTTTGCAGTTAGTAAAGACCAAATATCTTGGGCGAGAAGAGCTTGGCGAAGAGGAACTCCTAACTTACCAAATAAACGGGAACTATCAATTTTCGCCAGATATTAGTGCAGAAAGTTATATTCAATATGAGACGCGAGATAACCGTCGCGATGTGTATCGTGATTATGAGGAGTTTTCTGTAGGATTTGTGGTTCGTATTTCGTTATTTTAGAGAAGAAACGTATACTTGGAATTACTGATAATCGGGGTAATAAGAAAGCGTTCACCCTTTAATAGAGCGGTTGAGTAGGGTAAGTTGTTCGTGGGTTGAGATTAGTTTAAGCCTTCCGAGGTCGAGCCTTGATATTATACTTCAGATTGTAGGTATGGATAGCGTTAAGTGGCTTTTATTTCTTTACTAGCATATTTCTTTTTTGTTTTTGTTAGGCCTCAAGAGTTCTTTGCGCCCCTATTTGGCTTTCCTTTGGTAAAAATTTCTCTAATATTTGCTGCTCTGTTTATGTTTGCCCAGAAAAACAATCGGTTTGATGCTCCTCAGAATGTTTTTTTGGTCTTGATGATTCCCGTAATCTTGATTTCTGGAATTGCTAATGGCTGGATTGGTGGCGCAATTGGGTCAGTAACTACGTTTATCACTTCAATTTTTTTACCCTTTTTACTAATTCAAAACACTATAACTACTCTTCAAAAACAGAGAGTAGCTATGTTATTTCTCATAGGTTGTGCTTTGGTAATGGTGCATGATGGGAGTGTTCAGAAATCATCCGAGACCGGCCTAGGTTGGAGTGGAGCTGGTTTGTCAGAAAAGACAAGAATAACTTATTTGGGGATTTTTAGTGACCCGAATGATTTGGGGATGTTTTTTGTAATGATTCTTCCAATGGCTATGTACTTCTTGTTTAGAGCTAAAGCTTACCTTAAGCCAGCTTTTTGTATTGTTGTAGCCTTTATCTTGCATGGAATCTATATGACAAATTCACGAGGGGCTTTACTTGGCACTATGAGTCAACTAGTAGTTTGGTTCTATTTGAAATATGGGTTGAAAAAAAGCCTGTCTCTAGGTGCGTTTGTGCTTCCTTTAGCAATCTTTGTAATGGGGAAATTTAGAAAAATAGATTCGGAAGAGGCGTCAGCAGAAGGGCGATTAGATGCTTGGTACGAGGGGTTTCACATGTTGATGTCGAATCCAGTGCTTGGAGTAGGAATGGGGCAGTTTACCGAATATCATCATTTGACGGCGCATAACTCTTTTGTCTTGGTTTTTTCAGAATTAGGATTGCTTGGATATTTCCTTTGGATGGGGTTTATGGTTGGTTGTGTTTATTTACTACTCGTGCTCTGGTACCCAAAAATGGAAAAGAGTTTTGTTAATCATATTGATTTACAGGAGTCTGAAATAGCTCGGACTCTCACATATTCCATGATTGGATTTATGGTAACAAGCTTCTTTTTAAGTAGAGCTTATACACCACTATTGTATATCTTTTGTGGGATGCTTGTTGCCGTATACTACCGGGCTACTAAGGGACGGCGTGGAGATCCAGAGCTTCGATTTCGATATAGCTCTTTTTCATCTGTTCTTATTAAATCTACGATTGGTTCTTTAGTCGTTATTTACTTGGCAGTAAAAGTTTTGTTATGAGGCAAAAGAGTGTCTAAGGTTCTGAAGAATACCTATTACTCCTCCATAAGCATTTATTTTGAGTATTTTTTGGGGTTAGCTGTATCAATATTAATAGCTCGTACGCTGGGGGTTGATGCTTTTGGTATCTATAGTTATATGGTCAAAATAGCAGGAGTATTAATTGTATTAACTAATGCAGGTATAAGTATTGGTGCGATTAAATTTATCGCTGAAGCTCGCGCTCATAATGATCTTGATGCTATCCATGCGATTCATACTTATTTTAAACGTATTCAATTAATTAAAACGGCGTTTATATGTTTTTGTGTGGCGTTTGTTGCACTCGTGTTTCCTAGTGTACTTATTGAAAGTGAGTATCAGCATTTAATAGTATTTTTAATGGTGGTTGTGATATTCAAGAGCTCCTATATGTATAGGGTTGGGGTGCTTAAGGGGTTTGAGAGGTTTGATTATCTAGCGTTTATTGTTTTGGTTGTTGCACCAATTAATCTTATTTTAGTATTGGTGGCTTTTGCATTGGGGGCGAGTGTTTCAGAGGTATATGGAATTTTTTCACTTATTGCGTTAGTTTATTGGGGGGTCTCACAAGTATATCTAAAGAGGTTGGTCGATCCACGACTCTTGAATGCAGCTGTACTAGATCCAGTATTAAAGAGACGAATAAATCACCATCTAAGAGTTGTAACCGTCAATACAGTCTTGGGTGTTTTGGTATTGGGGCAGTGCGAAGTGATTATGCTAAAACATTTCTCTACAAATGAATCTGTTGCGTTTTTTAATATTGCTACTGTTATGGCTGGGGCTGCTATTTCTTTGGTTCCTGGTGTCTATAGTTTTTTATTGTTACCAATGATTGCTAAATCAGTTTCAGGGGCGCAGGATGATCCTGCTATTAAGATTAGTGAGGCAATGCGTTATTTATTTGTGTTAGGGGTCATGGTTGCTGTACCGAGTTTAGCATATGGAGAATTGATAGTTACTATTTTATATGGCGAGGAGTATGCTCAAGCTGGTTTAATATTTGGGCTTTTTACCTTAATGGGTATACTGACGTCTTTTAGGGATCCTATTAATGCTTACTTGTTAAGCGCGGATAAGCAAGGTCTATTATTAAAGTTTAGTCTATTTTCTTTGGTTTTGTCATTGAGCTTGAACTTGGGGTTGATATCTATCTGGAAGTTTAATGGTGCTGTTGTTGCTTATTGTTCCTTATCAGTCATATTAACAGTTCTTCTGTATGTTATTGTTAGGAGGTATTTAGAGGTGTTACCTGATATCAAGCGGATGTTGATAGCAGTATTGTCTAGCCTCTTGGCGATAGTGGTGACTAGCTCTTTGTCTGATGGTATGGGCGAGGTGATGCAGGTAGTTGTTGGCTTTTTCAGTTTTGGTGTGGCGTATCTATTATTTTTGCTTATGTTAAATGGTTTAAGTGATGAGGATTATGATATGGTTCTCAAATTGTCTAAACGATTGGGGGAATTCCCTTATGCACTAATAAAAATATTAATAGCATATAGGGTTCGCTGGTAGGAAAAAGATGTATTCATGGATTTTTAGAAATTTGTTATACCCCTTATATGAAGAACATATTTCAG
>NZ_LWGE01001651.1:0-524 GCF_001635315.1 Oleiphilus sp. HI0123 | reverse complement strand
AACATATTTTAAAGGTAATCGTTCAGTAACAAGCCAGCTTGCAAAGCGATGCCAA
This sequence comes from Oleiphilus sp. HI0123, assembly GCF_001635315.1. Taxonomy (NCBI): domain Bacteria; kingdom Pseudomonadati; phylum Pseudomonadota; class Gammaproteobacteria; order Oceanospirillales; family Oleiphilaceae; genus Oleiphilus; species Oleiphilus sp. HI0123. Next base: position 469 of record NZ_LWGE01001651.1, on the reverse strand, counting down.
ACCAATAAAAAAAACTCTACGAGGAAATTGGCAGTATCCAACTCGGGCCGTACAGGCTGAAAAATAAGACGAGCTCCCTCCGTAGTATTTTCAAGTTGCAGCACGATATCGTTTCTAAAGGTACTGTAGAGCAAGCTTGCCCGCCTTATGCTTTCACCAATAGTTTGCTCCCTTATCATTTGTTTAGCTACGATGGCAAAAACACCTTGTTTACAGGGCTGATCGGTAAAGCCCATGAACTCATCATCCATTAGTCGCCAGATAGAACGAATTAGTGTTGATACTCGCTCAGATGAAATACGATCCCTCCCCCCATAGCAGCTGACAGAGAGAATACCTGAACTAAGACCGCAATCACTCATCACCTTGCTTACATCGACTCGGGCCCTCAAGGCACCCTGCAGAAGTGCATGTACATAGTACAGTGAAATTGAATTTCGCTTGTCCATATCGTCCGCTTAGGTAAAGT
>NZ_LWGE01001650.1:0-1095 GCF_001635315.1 Oleiphilus sp. HI0123 | reverse complement strand
GATGCTTGCAGAGGGCTAACCAGCCCTACTCAAAAACCTTATATTTTTTGATATACCTGAGTGCAAAAGGCGTCTCGATTAGCATATATGTCAGTAAACTAAACCAGAACCAGTTAGTCTCTAGAATGATCAACGATAACTTGAGGTCTTGACCTTGATATAAGCTGCCAACCACCAAGAGAGATATCACCATAGCAGCCAAGTCGTTCGTAAATAGTTTGTTCAAATCTCGCCCCGCAAACCGAGGATAAACGAACAAATAAGTAAGCGTCACCAATAGGAAATTGATCAATAAAATAAGAGCTTCAGCTTGCATAATCATTCCGATTCAAACTTGTAAACAGTCATCATACCTCGAACTGATAACAAAGTGACTAATAACAAACGTTAGTTGTAATAACGACACAATCTAAAAGCGACACTCCAAACCGGCCAAACTCTACTACACTAATATCACTACCGACATAATAACTAAGTTAGCCTGCTTTTTTGAAATCAGATATCTAGATTTGAATTGGCTTATAAACGGTTAGGTATATGAAGCGTACAAGTGCCACAATTAAAGCATTAACCCTGCTTTTGTTAGTCAGTTTCCATTCACTCTCTAAGGCTGAAACTATCCAAATAGCCAGTGGAGAATATCCGCCGTGGACCTCACAATCACTGCCGGGTGGAGGCTACATTAATCATCTAGTTAGCGAAGCGTTTAAGCTCCACAACATTGACGTCAAATTTGACTATCTCCCTTGGAAAAGAGCCCTAGAAGCGACTCGAATCGGTAATTATCACGCCACGTCTTTTTGGGGGGAAAGTGAAGAAAGAAGACAAGACTTTCTCCATAGCCAAACGATCGAGAATATCTATTTTGTCTTTTTCTACACTAAAAAACGCTTTAACGGCCCGTTCAAATGGCAAAGCCTTGATGAACTAGGCCGTTTAAAAATTGGCGCTACGCGGAGCTATACTTATAACGATGAATTTTGGCGTTTATACAAGCAAGACAGGTTAAGAGTGTCAATTAGCAATACAGATATAGATAACTTGCGAAAACTAATCAGCGGAACAATCGACTTATTTCCTATCTCTGAATTCACA
>NZ_LWGE01001649.1:0-1001 GCF_001635315.1 Oleiphilus sp. HI0123 | reverse complement strand
TAGACAAACAGTCACTTCTGTTTGGCGTTAAATCAACATCGATACAGTTATCATCTAAACCTAGGTATTCGCGAATACAAGCACCTACGGGTGCATCAACAGGCAATTCCATCAAACCATCTGAAGATTCAGCCAAACCAAGCTCTGACTCGGCACTCAACATACCGAATGACTCAACGCCACGCAGCTTAGCTTTCTTAATCTTAAAGTTACCTGGCAACACAGCACCAATTTTCGCGAAGGGTACTTTTAAACCTTCTCTCACGTTCGCAGCACCACACACTACCTGGACGGTCTCTTTTCCGTCACTCACCTGACAAACGCTTAACTTGTCAGCATCAGGGTGCTGTTCTTTGCTGAGCACTTCGCCTACAACGACGCCGGTAAATTCACCCGCTACCGGGTCCATGCCATCTACTTCTAAGCCAGCCATGGTGATTTGATGGAGTAGATCATCTGTACCAATAGAAGGGTTTACCCACTCTCTGAGCCACTGTTCACTAAATTTCATTGCTCTACTATCCTGACTAACTTAGTTAAATTGCTTGAGGAAACGAAGGTCGTTTTCAAAGAACATTCTTAGGTCGTTTACGCCATAGCGCAACATAGCCAAGCGTTCTACACCTAAACCAAAGGCAAAGCCTGAGTATTTTTCGGAATCAATACCACTGGACTCAAATACTTTCGGGTGGACCATGCCACAGCCCATCACTTCTAGCCACTTGGTATTGCCGTCAGCGTCTTTACCCCACTCGATATCCACTTCTGCTGAAGGTTCGGTAAATGGGAAGTAAGAAGGACGGAAACGAACAGCCAGGTCTCGCTCAAAAAACACCTGAAGGAAATCTTCAATGGTACTCTTTAGGTCAGCAAAACTAACATTCTCTTCCACCAGCAGGCCTTCAACCTGATGGAACATCGGCGTATGCGTTTGGTCGGAGTCGCAACGGTATACACGGCCCGGACAGATCATACGAAATGGTGGCTCTCCCTTCTCCATC
>NZ_LWGE01001648.1:0-1161 GCF_001635315.1 Oleiphilus sp. HI0123 | reverse complement strand
GGGATATTGTGATTTACTCGGGTATAAGGCTTTCAGATTAACTCAGGTGCTAGGCAGGTATGCGATGACTCAAGAATCTTCAATGGTAAAAGAGACCCTCAAAGGGAAAAATATTTTAATCACAGGGTGTACCGGGTTTCTCGGCAAAGTTGTACTCGAAAAAATTATTCGATCCACTCCCGATGTTGCCAGTATTCATTTACTCATTCGCGGCAACGCACGATACAATTCAGCTCAGGAACGTCTTGAGCAAGAAGTACTTAGCTCTTCAGTCTTTGGACACTTAAAGAGCCTAGATGAACAGGCATTCAAGAACTTTTGTCTGACAAAACTTAACATCGTCAGCGGCCAACTAACAGATAAGCTATTCGGCTTAGACGAAGATAGTTTTGATGAACTTGCTTCAAAAATCGACGTCATCGTAAACTCTGCTGCGAGTGTCGACTTTAGAGAACCGCTAGACAAGGCTCTAGCAATCAACACCTTAAGCTTAAAGAATATTATCGAATTATCGCAGCGTGGAGAAGTAACACCCGTTGTACAGGTTTCGACATGCTATGTTCATGGCTTAAACAAAGGTGAGATTTACGAAGAGACAACAGGGCCATATAAACGAAAAGTCCCACGCAATGCACAAGGTCACTATCTAGTCGAAGGTTTAATCCATTCACTACAAGACAGAATCGCACGCGCATTTTTGCCCTCAAGCACGAAAGAAGAACAAAAGAACGCCTTGGTTGACCTGGGGATCGAGCAAGCCCATCGCTACGGCTGGAATGACACTTATACCTTCACAAAGTGGCTTGGCGAGCAGCTACTAATAGAGAAACTAGATACGAGCTCTCTTGTCATACTTAGACCTTCAATTATCGAAAGTACACTTCGTGCGCCAGTACCTGGGTGGATTGAAGGCATAAAAGTTGCCGATGCCATTGTATTTGCCTACGCTCGTGGAAAAATCTCTTACTTCCCTGCTGACCCGCATGCAGCAATGGACATTATTCCCGCAGACTTAGTCGCTAATAGCGTTATTCTGTCCATGACCAAAGCACTGAAGTCACCCGGCGAAACAAACATTTACCAATGCTGCAGCAGCTCATCTAACCCGGTGACAGTTGCTGAACTAAAGCGCGCAATGGTCGATGAAGCCCAATCAAACTA
>NZ_LWGE01001647.1:0-2000 GCF_001635315.1 Oleiphilus sp. HI0123 | reverse complement strand
TGACGCGGGTGCAAAGTTTGTAGTGATGGAAGTATCTTCGCACGGCTTATGTCAGAACCGGGTAGATGGCGTCCAGTTTTATGGAGCAGTGTTCACCAATTTGACTCGTGATCACTTGGATTACCATGGTTCAATGTCCGACTACGCGCAAGCCAAGCAGAAGCTATTTCAGAACACGAGCTTGGCCTTTGCAGTACTAAATCGAGATGATGAACTGTTCAGCGATTTTAAAGCCGCTGTTACGCCAGGCACAAACATTACGAGTTATGCGGTTTCAAGTAAAGCTGCTGATGTTGCGGTATTGACGAACGAGCTTTCGTCATCGGGTATACACGCATTGATCAAGGCTTCAGTAGGTCAGGTAATGATCGACTCCCCATTGCTGGGCGAATTTAACTTAAGCAATTTGTTAGCTGTGCTTGCAGCTGCCACGGCGATGAACGACCTCGAAAGCGTTGAGTCGCGAGTTAAAAAGATTAAAGCGGTTGATGGCCGTATGGAAGTGCTTCGGTCTGTGAATCAACCTACAGTCGTAGTTGATTATGCACATACACCTGATGCTTTGGAAAATGTACTTAAAACGCTAGCGCCTCTTTGCAGTGGCTCTCTAAGGGTGATATTTGGTTGTGGTGGTGACCGTGATCAAGGAAAACGCGCCGAGATGGCAAGAGTTGCCGAAGCGTTTGCAGATGACATTGTCCTCAGTGATGACAATCCACGAGGAGAATCACCAGAAGCAATCATCGCAGATATTTTAGCGGGCTTTGCGCAGCCATCGAAGGTGGAAGTGATACACGAGCGACGAATGGCAATACAGAAAATGCTCGAAAAGTCAGTAGCAGATGATGTCATTCTTGTGGCGGGTAAAGGTCATGAAACGTGGCAAGAAGTGAAAGGTCAGCGCCACTACTTTAGTGATATCGAAACTGTGCGCGAATTGATTTCGGGAGCAGCTGTTCTTCCTAAGGCGCTAGAGGAGGTCATTAATGATTGATGTCATGACTTTCTCCTCTTTGGCTAAAGCTTTGCCGGGTACTTTATTGGGTGATGATACGGGCTTTACTTGCCTATCTATTGATTCACGTACCGTTAACGAAGGTGATGTTTACTTGGCCTTAAAGGGCGAAAGATTTGATGGGCATGAATTTATTGTTGATGCGCTGCGAAAGGGCTGTGCAGGTGTTATTGGCGAACAAGATTTAGCAAGTGTATCGCAGTATATCGAAGATGAGGGGATGACAGCCAAACAGATTTCATATTTACAAGTTAACGATACTGACAAAGCGCTTGCTTCAATTGCTTCACTTAATCGACAGAGGTTTTGCGGAAAGTTAGTTGGTTTGACGGGGTCAGCAGGCAAAACCAGTACTAAGAATATGTTGAAAGCTGTTTTATCAGAATACGGCAAGACCGCGGCAACGAAGGGTAATTTCAATAACGAAGTGGGTGTGCCGTTAACTTTGTTAGACATAAATGCTGAACACCAGTTTTCAGTTGTGGAAATGGGAGCGAGAGCGAAAGGTGATATTGCCTATCTAAGCAATATGGCCCGACCAGATGTTGCAATGGTTTTGAATGCTGGCAGCGCTCACATTGAAGTATTTGGTGATTACGAAGCGATCGTCGAAGGCAAAGGAGAAATTTATGACTCCTTAAGCGCTGACGGCGTTGGAATAATAAACTTCGATGACCCAGCCTATATGACTTGGTTAGAGCGCTTGGGAGGAAGGCAAAGTTTGTCTTTCTCACAGGAAAGTGAAAATGCTGATGTCTTTGCAAGTGATGTTGAATGTGAAGCCGAAGGAAGCTGCTTTACATTGAATTATCACGAAGAGAGCGTAAGGGTTGGTTTACCTGTGCCAGGTTTGCATCAAATCCAAAATGCTCTCGCAGCAGCGACTGCTGCAATTGCTGTTGGATGCGACTTGGAAGGTGTAGCAAAAGGCTTGGCAAAGGTTGAGTCGACAGAAGGGCGTATGAATACAGCTGTCATTAATGAT
>NZ_LWGE01001646.1:0-1019 GCF_001635315.1 Oleiphilus sp. HI0123 | reverse complement strand
TCATCAACAAGAATTCCTGGATAGCTCGCACCTATCTGCATATTAATCCGCGCAAACATCCCTGGCGTGAACTTACCATCTTCATTGCTAAATACTGCACGCAGTCGTATTGTACCCGTACTGATATCAACCTGATTATCAACAAAATCGATCACTCCCTGATGCGGATATGTAGTTTCACCCGCCAACCCCATAAATACAGGAATATTCATTTCATCCAAACGCTTGCCTTCTCCTAAGCTACGCAAACGAGCAAAGGTTTTTTCGTCAACATCAAAATATGCATGTGTTTTATCAGTAGAAACCAAGGTAGTCAGCACTGTGCTACCTGCAATGACCGAGCTCCCTTTTTTCACACGGGCATTAGAAACCTGGCCATCAAACTCAGCTTTTACGGTGGTGATTGCATCGAGGACTTTAGTTCGTTTCAAGTCTGCCTTCGCACTTTCTACTGCGGCAATAGCTTGAGTTAAGCGGGTGCGACTGTTATCGAGCTGCTCTTGAGAAATCGCGCTTTTCTTACGTAAACTTTCTGCTCGTTTTAAATCACGTTTAGATAATTCTATTTCCGCTACATTGCGTTTAACTTCCGCTTCCAGGCGCTGAACTTCTGCACGCACCGTTCGATAATCTACCTGAAATAGCAAGTCACCCTTCTTGACATAAGCTCCATCTTCAAAGCCTACCGATAGTATGTAACCAGAAGTGCGCGGCATGACGACAATACTGTCTGAAGCTTCTAGACGACCTGTATACTCCTTCCAGTCACTAACCTCGCCCTGTATTACCTCTGCAACGGTCACAGGAGGTGGCGGCATTGCGGCCATTGCTGCTTCAGGGTTTTCTTGATCTTTACCATTTTCACTACAAGCAACAACTGTTAAGCAAGTGACTATAACGACAAATAACCTGCTGATACCAAACCTTAAATTAAACGTACTCATTCGTTCTTCCATTACTTGTGTATTAATGTATTTGTTATAGAAACGGAGATACTACCAACTTCACCCAACGAATCC
>NZ_LWGE01001645.1:0-3919 GCF_001635315.1 Oleiphilus sp. HI0123 | reverse complement strand
ATACCGCATGTCCACCCTCAAAGTTATGACGCAAGACCAGACCGGCAGCCTCAAACTGGGTAAGTACACGATAAACGGTCGCCAAACCTACATCATCACCCGATTCCAATAAAGCCTTATAGACATCTTCCGCACTCATATGGTGCTCATCAGCTTCTTCCAAAAGCCCCAATACTTTTAATCGTGGTAAGGTAACTTTCAAACCAACTTTTTTTAACTCTGAGTTGTCTGGCATGATTTATTTGTAATCCTATTCACAGCGTTTGCACGAATCAGGTATCATGCCTCGCTATAATGTTAGTTTCTTCTTTACAACATACTTTGCTTGCGTTTCGCCTATCTTCATAAAGATCAGCCGAAAACATTGTAAAGCAAAGATAATGGAATTCAAAAATTAGATGCAAAAGTTTTTAATTATTATTCTCACCGCTTTAAGCATAAGCGCCTGTAGCTTTCCTGGCGTTTTCAAAATCAATGTCCAGCAAGGCAACATCATCACCCAAGACATGCTCGACACATTAAAAGCAGGTATGACTAAAAAACAGGTTCACTTCGTATTAGGTGCTCCCGTTCTAGACAACACCTTCGATACAGAACTCGAAAACTACGTATACACCTATCAAGTTGCGGGCGGTGAAATCGAGAAACAAACCATAAAAGTCTACTATAGCCAAGGCGTGTACCAACGCTACGAAGGCACACTACTTGAGAGCAACCCAGCATATTAAGCGCTCTATTTAGTCTTTCTTTGCCGCCCGATTTAAGCGAGCCTGTTTAGGGTCGATCATTAATGGGCGGTAAATTTCAATACGATCCCCTTCTTTCAGCTCCTGCTCCAGTGGTTTACGAACCGCTTTACCAAATATTCCCATATCGGCCTTATCGAAATCTATCTCAGGAAAAACCTTATCAATTCCCGAGTTTTTTGCCCCATCAAAAACGTTGGTACCCGGCTTCACCTCGACTGTTAGTATTTTCTGCTTATCAGGCGCGGCATAGGCAACTTCTATTTGGATCATATTTTCCATTATTTACGTTTCCTTAACAATATAATTGATTTGCACGTTCACAGAACGCATCAACCATCGAGTTAGCTGCCTGATTAAATACCTTGGCAAAGGCCATTTTTGCCAAATTTTGTTTAATCTCAAAATCGAGCGTAAGTTCAACCTTACAAGCTCCTTCTTTCAGGTGAATAAATTCCCAGGCGCCTTTTAAATAGCTGAAAGGTCCCTCCACCAGGCTCATAATAATTCTGCCATCTTCAGACAAGTCGTTACGCGTGGTAAACGACTGCTTCAGCGCGCCCTTTTGAACCTCAATGCTCGCCAACATATACTCCGATTCAGACTCCAAGACCTGCGAGCTTGAACACCAAGGAAGAAACTGCGAGTAAGCCGCCACATCATTTACCAGTGCACTCATACGCTCAGCAGAGTGCATAACCAAGGCACTACGATTAATACTTAAAGACATTCACATCACCCTAAACTATCTTACCTCTATTGTACCCGCCAAGACCGTGGTCGCCTAGCCTCAATAAAAACACGCAACATAAATTTTCAGAAGGCTGGCACAAATGACTGAAACATGGTGTAGAATGGTTCATTTTTATAGCCCTAGAAACGTTTAGGTCTATTTGTACGAGATAGTGATAACAATAGATATATGGCCAAGAAAAAACCAAAACAACTGCCAGGCACCATTGCTCTCAATAAGAAAGCTAAACACGACTACCATATTGAAGAAAAGTTCGAAGCCGGACTCGCTCTAACAGGGTGGGAAGTCAAAAGCTTAAGAGAAGGCAAAGCTCAGCTTACGGATTCACACGTATTCCTAAAAAACGGTGAAGCCTGGCTTCTTAACGTCTATATCACACCGCTAACGTCAGCGTGCACTCACGTTATCGCTGAACCAACGCGCCAACGAAAGCTATTGCTACATAAAAAAGAAATCGCAAAGATAAATGCCAAAATGAACCAAGCTGGACACACCTGTGTTGCATTGGCGCTTTATTGGAAAGGAAACCACATCAAATGCGAGATAGCACTGGCCAAAGGTAAGAAAGATCACGATAAACGAGATGCCGAGAAGAACCGTGACTGGGATCGCCAGAAAGCACGTATTGTTCGAGAACACGTAAAATAAATAGGCTTGCCTTGTATTCCCAACAAGCGCCCCTATATAATGACTAACAATTAAATTACGGCATAAGCGACAGTTGCTAAAACACTGGCCGGGACTCGACGTAGTCGAAGCCAAACGCTTAATCTTGGTAAAAGTTACGGGGACGACATGGGCTTATGCCTGTTTTGTCTCAAATTGAAAGCCAATTTCTTGGCCTTCAAAAGGCATAAGCGACAGCGGCTCCGCCCGCTGGCCGGGACTCGACGCAGTCGAAGCCAGACGCTTAATCTTGGTAAAAGTTACGGGGACGACATGGCTTCGACGCTGGTAACAAAACCAAAGGTGCATGCCGAGTGTATAGTGGCACTCGTACTCCAATCGCTATAACTCATAGTTGCAAATGATGACAACTACGGTGCTCAACTAGCTGCGTAAGCAGTGAAAAAGCACTTTTAGGGCTACGGCCCTAACGGTCTTTAGCAAGGTGCCTGTATCGCGCTAATGACTGTCACTCAGAACAGGATCGCCAAGCGGCTTACTCAGGGTCGTTTCGTTAAACTTTACTGAGCTCGCCAACCACGTCCTGCCCGTTGGGCTGTGGAAGGTTAAACTAATTAACGGATTCTAAGCATGTAGAGCCGATGGCAGAGTGCTGACGGACGCGGGTTCAATTCCCGCCGTCTCCACCAAAAGCTGGTTCATCAAGAACCAATAAAGTAGGGAAGTAACCATAAGTTTAGCATTTGCTAAAATTATGGTTCACAGGGAAGCATAAGTTTGGCAACAACCGGACAAATGCAACCCTTTCTAGACTGAAAAAGCTCATTGAATCATAGCGTTATGATTCAATGAGCTTTACTTTTTAATATCTATGATTTGCGAACCTTTTTTTAATCGTTCGACCCGCCCTCAATAAGCATTTCTGATTTGTAAACCTGAAGAAACAGAGCTAACTCATTATTCTTAGTAGATTTAAACCAGAAAGGATCGTGCACTGAGCCCGCATAAATAACAACAATTAGAAATAAATAACATACCAAAGCCAATGCCAAGGGCCGATTAGTTCCAAGAGCTCCCATAGCAAACAGCAGAGATACGATAAAAGAAGACACACTCCATAAGGAAAACAAGAAACACAGATAGACCTTGTTGATATTCCAGCTTCGTAGATACCAAAATTTGAACAGCCTCAAATTGCGTGTGCGCTGCGAAGATTGTCATCACGAGCGTTTGGTCGCTTTCAGCTGCAAACGGCGTGGTTTCTGCCCTAGTTGTGGCGCTCGGCGGATGGCGGAGAGTGCCGCACTTTTGGTGGATGAAGTATTTCCCGCAGAGCCTATTCGCCAATGGGTGCTGAATTTTCCTTTCCAGTTGCGCTTTTTGCTGGACCGTTACCCGGAGCTGATGGGCAAGGTCTTGAGCATCGTTTACCGTACACTCTCAACTGTTCTGCGCAACTAAATCAGGACACTTTTCTTAAAGAGTTTTCGTACTCGATTGGCGACATATCTTCGTTAGAAGTATGGAGCCGCTCTAAGTTGTAATAACGCATGTAGTCAGCCACATCATTTCTCATATGCTCTCTCGTTGGCTGGGGCACTTTCAAAACCCAGTCATGCTTTAAGCTTCCAAAGAACCGCACCACAACAGAGTTATCCCAGCAAGCACCTACATCCCCCATGCTAGCTCTGATGCCATAATTACTCAGCAGTGTGCGATAACGCTTGCTGGTATACTGCGAACCTCTGTCACTATGAAACACCAAGCCTTTAGGAGGCTGGCGCAGATTATA
>NZ_LWGE01001644.1:0-5225 GCF_001635315.1 Oleiphilus sp. HI0123 | reverse complement strand
CTTTCGAGAATTTGGACAGCAAGTAAAGTGGNTTGAGTGTGGGGATTTATCAAAATACAGCTTCCCTGATGCTAATGTGCCTATCATCACCGCCTGCCAACTTCCAGAGCAATATATAGTTACGCCTACCTACCCAAATTTGGATAGGGCAAGAAAAGAAGTAGAAGTTTTGTTCGAAAAATGTCCAGGCATGATACTCTTAAGGCAGCCAGATTTAAGTATTGATGAGTATTTTATTTGGCTGGATGACTTGCTGGCGACGATTCCCGGTTTAGGGCAGAGCCTAATGCTGAGTGCGCACCTTGAGTTGTCTTTTGATGCGGAGGCTTCGGCGGAGCTGCTAGGTGAATGCTTGCTTCGTTTTGAGCAATACAAAACGCGTGTTAGAGGTGTTCATTTGCCGACTTATGTGGCGAAGCGTTGTCATGTTAGACCTTTTAAAGAAAACTTTTATTTAGCGGTGTCCTGCCACTCTTTAGATGAGCTGGCACATGCACAAAGTATTCGGGCAGACTTTGCAACATTGTCACCGGTGCAGGAAACAGCTACTCACCCTAATGCCATCGCAATTGGCTGGTCTAGCTTCAGTGCCTGGCTTAAGTTAGCGACGCTGCCAGTGTATGCATTAGGGGGAATGAGCCCTGCTGATTTACCTCGTGCTTTTCAGGCAGGAGCGCAAGGTGTAGCAGGTATTGGTGCGTGGTCTAAAAGATAGCAGCTTGGTCTGATAGAATGAGTCATTAGAGTCTGGGAAAGAGGTAAGTATGTCCGACAATCTAACGCACCTGAATGAGCAAGGTGCAGCGCATATGGTAGATGTGGGTGAAAAAGAAGTTACCCACCGTATTGCACGCGCAGAAGGTTACGTTTTAATGAAGGAAGAAACCCTTCGGATGATTACCGAAGGTCGTCACAAGAAAGGTGATGTATTCGCGACCTGCAGAATAGCCGGAATTATGGCGGCAAAGAAGTGTTCGGAGCTGATTCCCTTGTGTCATGCCTTGAACCTCAGTTCTGTAAGCATAGAGATTGAAGCGCTAGGTCTCGAAGAGGGTGAACCCCGGGTAAGAATGACGGCCCAGTGTAAGCTTGATGCCAAAACGGGTGTTGAAATGGAAGCCTTAACGGCCGTGAGTGTCGCCTGCTTGACTTTGTATGATATGTGTAAGGCGGTTGATAAAGGTATGGTGATCGATCAGGTAAGATTACTCGAAAAGAAAGGTGGCCGTAGTGGTCACTATTTGGCATCGTAAAATTGAACTATTGAGTGAGAGTCGATGAGTATTAATAGCAATCAGTTAATTGACAAGTTTGGCCGTCGCGTTAGCTACGTGCGTATGTCTGTGACTGATCGCTGTGATTTTCGCTGCGTCTATTGCATGGACGAAGAAATGACCTTTGTTCCGAGACAAAAAGTCCTGACTTTGGAAGAAATGCACCAAGTTGCTGAGGCCTTTGTCGAGCTAGGTGTCGGAAAGATACGTTTAACGGGTGGTGAGCCTTTAGTTCGAGCAAATGTAATGTCCTTGTGCGAGTCGGTAGGCGCCTTGCCTGGTTTGGATGAGCTGGTGATGACGACAAATGGTTCACAGTTATCAAAAGTCGCGAAGTCTTTGCTCGCCTCGGGCGTAAAGCGTTTAAACATAAGTCTGGACACTCTAAAGGCTGACAAGTTTAAAGAGTTAACTCGCGTTGGTGATCTTGAAAAAGTGCTTCAGGGAATCGATGCAGCAATTGACGCAGGCTTTGAGAAGATCAAATTGAATGCTGTGATTATGAAGGGTCGGAATGCCGACGAAGTAATCCCCCTGATACGTTTTGCAGTGGGCAAAGGCATTGATATTAGCTTTATCGAAGAGATGCCCTTAGGCGTTATCTCGGAACATAGTCGCGAAGAAGCTTTTTGCTCGAATCAAGAGCTTAAAGAAATTATCAGTGAGGTTTGGCCGCTTCAGGTAGTGTCGACCGGCAATCGCTCCGATGGCCCGTCGCGTTATTATCAATTGCCCGGAGAAAAGACTCGCATCGGATTTATCTCGCCTCATAGTCATAACTTTTGTGGTGACTGTAACCGGGTGCGAGTGACTGCTGAGGGTTTACTTTTGCTATGCTTGGGTAATGAGCATGCGGTTGACTTGCGTGCCGTCTTGCGTGCCCACCCCGGAGACAGAGAGCGTCTGAAGCGAAGCATTATCGAGGCAATGGACCTTAAGCCAGAGCGTCATGAGTTTAACTTGTCTGAAGAGCCTCAAATTGTTCGCTTTATGAATATGACAGGTGGTTAAGCTCCTAAGTCCGAATTTATAGTTTTCGAGCTTCACCTAGATAAATATAGCCTGCGAACTTTGGTGCTTTAGGAGCGTAGAAGCGCTCAATCATTACAATTTCGAACCCGCCTGCTTGAATGAGCTTATCAATCGGGCGGTTCAGGTTACAACCTCCTGCAACACAGCCCCAGGGTTTGTTTAAACGGTGTTGCCATTTCTCAACTTTTGGTTCAGGCGCTAGGCCATGCTCACTAAATAGAAGCTTACCCTCAGGCTTGAGTACTCTATGCATTTGCTGAAGGGCTTTGTGGTAGTCGGGGATTGTGCATAAGGTGAAGGTTAGCAGGATGGTATCAACGCAGTCGTCTTCAAGCGGAATCTCTTCACCAGGTAAGTCCAGCCATTTTACTTCAATATCGGACTTTGCCACCTTAGCTGCGGCCTTTCTTCGCATTCCTTCAGAGGGCTCTAGGCCCCATACAAAGTCGATGTTCTTACTGTTGTAGAATTCAAGGTTGGCGCCAGAGCCCATGCCAATTTCGAGAACTCGTCCGGTGCATTTCGGTACTATTCTTTTACGGAGTTTCTGAATAGGGGGAGAGGTGCAGGCAGCATTGATCAGATGTGGAAGAATACGCTCTTCGTATAGGTTCATTTTCTTAGTTCTTATTATCTTTGGGAGGCTAATTAGAGCAGCTGCTTTCGGGGCTTTCAAGTTATGTAAGTTTGAATTCACTAATTTGTCGCGGAAAAGACCGTTTCAATTTACATTCGAGTTAAGCTCGCTTGTCAGAATGTGATACAATGCGCGCCCTGCAGGTCTTATAGCTTGTTTGGATGCTTGCTTGTAAGCCCTTAGTATGCCTTTTTAGTTTGTGCCAAGAGGATCGTCTGTGAAAGTTCGCTTTATTGAAACATGCCGTTTACCAACGCCTTTTGCCGTGTTTGATATGCATGGCTTTGAAGAGGTGGAGTCTGGTCAGGAGCATGTTGTATTGACCTTAGGGGATATCTCAAACGGTGCTCCTGTATTAGCGAGAACGCATTCTGAATGTCTCACTGGCGATGCCTTGTTTAGTATGCGTTGCGACTGTGGTTACCAGTTAGAGCAGGCGATGCAAAGCATTGCTGATGAAGGTCGTGGTGTATTGCTGTACTTACGTCAAGAGGGTCGTGGTATCGGCTTATTAAATAAGATTCGTGCCTACCAGTTACAAGACCAAGGTGCTGATACGGTTGAGGCCAATGAAAAGTTAGGTTTTGCGGCAGATCTCCGAGATTACACGATTTGTTATGACATGCTCGCACATTTGGGTGTTAAGGAGCTGAAGCTGATGACCAATAACCCACGAAAAGTAAAAGCTTTGCAGAGTGGTGGAGTCTCGGTTGTCGAGCGAATTCCAATTCAGGTTGGCCGTAACCCGCATAATGACGGTTACCTTTCGACCAAGGCGAGCAAATTAGGCCATTGGTTGCGCGACCATCAGGACGATGATGCGCCAGCGGACTAACTGGCGTTTTCGATTGCTTTTCGGTTGCTAAGCGCCAAGATGCTCTGTTCAATTCCTTCTGCATCTAAACCGCACTGTTTAAGCAGGTCTTGAGGCTTACCGTGAGCGACAAACTTATCGGGAAGGCCTAGATGAATGACCTGCGAAACAAGTCCTTGCCCGCGTAAGTATTCAGACACGCCGCTTCCTGCGCCGCCGGCGATCACATTTTCTTCCAAGGTGACCAAGGTCTCGTGCTTATTCGCCAGTTCATCAATCATTTGCGTATCGAGTGGTTTGATAAAACGCATGTCCACGAGTGTTGCATTGAGCTTTTCGGCAGCAGCTTTCGCCGGTTCCAGCAAAGAGCCAAATGATAGAATGGCTATTTTCTTTCCTTCGCGAATTGCTTTGGCTTTGCCTAATTCCAAGGCTTGCATCTCTTTTTCAATTTCTGCACCCGGGCCTGTGCCTCGTGGGTAGCGCACGCAAGCTGGGCCTTCATATTGGTGGCCTGTGTAGAGCATTTTCCGAAGTTCATTTTCGTCCGAAGGCGCCATCACAACTAGCTTGGGAATGCAGCGTAAGAAGGATAGGTCGAAACTTCCGGCATGCGTTGCGCCGTCTTCACCAACCAGGCCAGCCCGGTCTATGGCAAACAAAATATCCAGGTTCTGGATGGCGACATCATGAATGAGCTGATCATATGCGCGCTGTAAGAAGGTTGAGTAAATTGCGACAACAGGCTTCACTCCTTCACAAGCCATGCCTGCTGCCAGTGTTACGGCATGCTGTTCGGCGATGGCAACGTCATGGTAGCGCTCAGGGTAGAGTTCGGAAAAACGAACTAGGTCGGAACCTTCTCGCATCGCTGGCGTAATACCGACGACCCGACTGTCTTGTGCGGCGATATCGCAAAGCCACTGGCCAAAAACGTTTGAGTACTTGGGTTGGCTGGCAGGCTTATTTTCAACAGGGCTTACTTTGGGTTTTGCTTCTATTTTGTTGATTGCGTGGTAGCCAATCGGGTCGATTTCTGCTGGTGCGAAGCCTTTCCCTTTTTTGGTGACAATATGAAGGAATTGAGGGCCTTTCAGCTCCTTCATGTTTTCTAATGTTTTGATTAAGGTTGGCAAGTCATGACCATCGATAGGGCCAATGTAGTTAAAGCCTAATTCCTCAAAAAGCGTACCGGGTGCAACCAAGCCTTTGACGTGCTCTTCAGTTTTCTTGGCAAACTCCATTAGGCCGGGAGTGCTGCTCAGAATTTGCTTGCCGCCATCGCGCATCTGATTGTATGTTTTTCCTGACAGAATTCTCGCCAGATGGTTCTTCAAACCGCCTACGTTGTCCGAAATCGCCATGTCATTGTCATTTAAAATAACTAGCATGTCAGGAGCGATATCTCCGGCATGACTCATTGCTTCAAATGCCATGCCTGCTGTTAGAGCGCCATCGCCAATCACTG
>NZ_LWGE01001643.1:0-1251 GCF_001635315.1 Oleiphilus sp. HI0123 | reverse complement strand
TATATGAATCAGGCCTTTCAATGGAATACTGTCCCTGAATTGACGATAAGTGCTGTACGTGCTGATGGCACGATTACACAAAACTATGAAGGTGATTTTTGGCGCTTGGGTGCAAACCTGGAGCTAGATGAGTCTTGTGGTGGTAGTGTAGGCGTTAAGGGTTTTTGCTATACCGATAATGCAGCGACGGCGGCGACATTATCCTCGCCAGTTGGAGATATAAGTTATGGTGCGACAACAGATATTGATGGAACGCTTAGCTTACTTATCCACTCTAGTAACCCTAACTTCAGTTATGATCGACCTGCAGGGACCAATATCGTTCCTTTTGACGCAGATATTGATTTGGTCGTTACTTTGGAAGACGATGATGATGTGACAGGCACTAGTAATTTAGCAGCGCTTGGTTTCCAATTTAGCTCAGAATTACGGCAAGGACGGTGGAAAATGGAGAATGCCTATGGGCCTGATACTCAAGCGTTAAAAATGAAGGCTTACCCCCAATATTATTCTAGCGCCGGAACCTTTGTTGCCCATACTGATGATCAATGTACCGCAGTTGTTCCAACTGTTACACCTTTAGGTAGTGGTGCTACGAGCTTAGAAGATATTCTTGTGGGTTCAGAGTTAACTACCTTAAGTGTGAATGCTCCTCTCGATGATGCGCAAAATGAAAACTTTAGCTTCAGCGCTCCAGGAGTCGGCGGGGCTGGAAAAGTTCAAGTTAATCAGGACTTATCTGCATTGCCATGGTTGCGTTTTGACTGGGACGGAGATGGCGCTCTGGATGATGAGCACCCCTTTGTTGAGGCGCAGTTTGGTCAATATCGAGGCCACGACAGAATTATCTACTGGCGAGAAGTGAGTAACTGATTCTAGGTCGTGCTCCAAGGTTTGGGCATAGCGCGGGATGGAACCCGCTGCCTACAAAATATGAGAGTAATGCGGAGGGAGGGGCTTAATCCTCTTCCTCAGTACTCTCTTCAAAGCTCATATCAAGCTCTTTGATTTTACGGGTAAGCGTATTCCGGCCCCAGCCTAATAACTGGGAAGCATCTCTACGTCGTCCGCCAGTATGGTTCAATGCCGTATCGATCATAATACGCTCAAACTGGGGAACAGCTTGATCCAGAATGGCACTATTACCTTTTTTAAGTTCCTGGTCAGCCCACTTTCGCAAGGCTTCCTGCCAAGTACTTGCTGTTGGAGCAGTGTTATCTTCATCTAATAATTCTGGCGGCAGGTCTGATA
>NZ_LWGE01001642.1:0-1757 GCF_001635315.1 Oleiphilus sp. HI0123 | reverse complement strand
TTTTCAACCCCTGAAGAAGTCGCCAAGCAAGCCGTCGAAAATGACGTGCATGCCGTCGGTGTCAGCTCACAAGCTGCAGGACACAAGACACTAGTTCCTGAGCTCATTCAGGCGCTCAAAAATCAAGGCGCGGACGACATTATCGTTATTGCCGGGGGAGTGATCCCTAAACAAGACTACGACACACTCTATCAGGCAGGAGTTAAAGGAATCTTCGGGCCTGGTACAAAAGTGCCTTATAGTGTTCGCCAAGTGCTAACGGCGATCAATGAGTCTGCCTAGCTTCCTGGTATGAATATCGATCTTGAGCAACTCAAAAAAGGCCAGCGCCGAGCACTAGCCAAAGCTATTACCTTGGTCGAGAGCAAGCGCGACCAAGACAGAGCGGCTGCTCAACAAGTCTTGAATGAGCTATTGTCAGATACCGGAAATAGCCTTCGTATAGGAATCAGTGGCGTACCGGGGGTGGGAAAGTCTACCTTCATCGAAGCCTTTGGTCGCCATCTGATCGCTAATGGAAAAAAGGTAGCTGTACTCGCTGTCGACCCCAGTTCTCCTCTACGTGGAGGAAGTATCCTTGGCGATAAAACCCGCATGGAAAAACTTGCCCGTGAAGACAATGCCTTTATTCGCCCTAGCCCTTCTGAAGGCGCGCTGGGTGGCGTCGCGCTTAGAACCCGTGAGACAATGCTCCTATGCGAAGCCGCCGGCTACGATGTAATACTCGTAGAGACCGTTGGTGTAGGCCAATCCGAGTATGAAGTCGCCTCGATGGTCGATTTCTTTCTCGTATTGATGCTTCCTAACGCTGGAGATGACTTACAAGGCATCAAACGAGGCATTATGGAGCTGGCGGATGCCTTAGTCGTTAACAAAAGTGATGGTCCTAACCAAGGCTTGGCTCAGCAAACCAAAAACCACTACAGTAATGCCTTTCACCTCTTACAGCACGATGGTTTTTGGAAACCTCAAATTCTCACCTGCTCATCTCTTGAGAACACCGGAATTGAGACTGTATGGGACATGATTCTGGACTACCAGGAACAAGGCAAAAGCCACTCCAATGAAGAAGGCCTTAATCTATTTGAGGATAAACGCGCCCGACAAAATAGAGAATGGTTGAACGCCTTGGTAAAAGATATGTTGGAACAGGAGCTTAAAAGTCACCCTCCAGTTCAATCAGCACTACCTAAGCTCCGCTCAGCTGTGCAGGAAAATAGTGTAACCCCCTACTCTGCAGCACATCAGATCATTCAGCTATTTCTCAACAAACAAGACCCGTCTTGACTATTTACCGCCCCTTAGCGAGGACCCTATTGCTATCAGCCTGAGCTAATCACGACAGGTAAGGGTTCGAATATATCTGCCAACGCTAAACTAAAAAAGCCCGATTAAGTAACCGGGCTTGATAACAAACTAAGCTAAATATTAAGCTGTTGTTTTCTTGATAATCGCAAGCAAATCGTCCTTTAGCTTAAGGCGCTCTTTCTTACACTTTTCAAGATACTCGTCAGAGGTGTTTTCTGCACCGGTCTCGATTCTGTGTACTTCATGATCCTTATCATGATACTCATCAAATAAACGAGCAAAGTGGTTATCACTCATCTTGAGGTTATGAATAGTCTCTTTGTGCTCTGGCAACTCATGAACTAGATCGTGCTTTTCTAACATAGATATATATCTCCTTAGAGGGATTGTTTTTTATCATCTTTTCATAGCTCCACTTTATATGAGCCTTAGTCCAAACGAGATGATCT
>NZ_LWGE01001641.1:0-2107 GCF_001635315.1 Oleiphilus sp. HI0123 | reverse complement strand
CATGGTGGTGTGAAGGTGACCTGGCTGATAATGAACATCCAGCTTTTGGCGAATGTAATTAACTTTCTTGTCTTGATAAGCTTTGATCGCATCTTCCACGTTCCACTTAACCACCTGACTATCGATAAAGACGGTTGTATAAGCATTACCGCGTCCGTCAAAGGCTGTATGAAGCGGCCCTAAGCCCAGCTCTGGCTCTGCAACGATGGTATCGCGAGGTTTGATCTTATCATCAAATAGTGAAGCCAGCTTCTTGATCGCAATCACTGAAACGGTTGGTGAAAGCTTACCGTTAGCCACAAAGTATTCACCGTTTGGTGAAGTGTTCAAGCCATGAGGACTCTTGGGTACCGGAATATAGCGAGTATATTTGGAACCTTTACGGCCATTGATTACAGGTACTTTGGAATCGCCGATTGTCTTGAAGTCACCGTTCTGAACCGCTTTCTCAAGCGCTGGAATATCAAATACAACAACATGGTCACGCTCAGCTGAAATCATTTCAGGTAGCGTTACGCCGTTTTCAGAGTTATAGCAGGTTGATGCAGCGAAACGACCGTCGTAGTCGGCATCGGTATTATCAAGGTTGCCATCAACAATGACCTGGAAAGCCATTTCCATCTTCTCAGCGTCAATGACGTTGAACATGGAGAAATATTTACTAGGGTCATCCAAATCACGTCCGTCATTCGGTAATGGAATTTCATATTCACCGTTACAGAATATATATTTGGTATGAGGTACTTTCTGAACCCTTAAACCATGGATCGCCTGTACATTTGGAACGTCGATCATCTTATCGGCTTTCATAATGTCGCAGCGGATACGTGCTACACGAGTATTTGCTTTATCGTTGATGAAAACATACTTACCGTCATAGCGGCCATCTTGCATACTCATATGAGGGTGATGTGCATCACCGTTAAAGTACTTGGCAGATTCACCCATGACTGCTTTACTTTCGTTGGTCTGACCCCAGCCAGTCGCGCTTTCATGGTTGAATACCGGAATACGCATTAGCTCACGCATTGAAGGTAGGCCAAGTATGCGAACTTCACCTGAGTGACCTCCACTCCAAAAGCCGTAATATTCGTCGAGCTCACCTGGCCCTACATGGGCGCTAGCAGCCATTTTCTCGGCCGTTTTTGCCTGAGCAAGTTCTGAAAACATGGATGCGGTAAGTGTTGACGCAGCAACACCTGCACCACCGACTAAAGTGGTTGCACCAATAAATTTACGACGGCTCATGCCTTCTTTTTCAGGACTATCATCGACGTGGCGGTCGACAGGGTTTTCCTTATTTATGTCGGTCATAATGATCTCCAAGTTGTTCCTGGTTGTGATAGAGAACTTCTTACTTCGTTGTTTGTACTGCTAATTCTTTAATTGCTTTTATTGTGTGTTTTTCTTTTGTATTCGAATCTTATGAGCCTCCTTGGTTGACAATACGAACCGGCTCGACAGGCGCTTCTTTCGTTGCTTTGCGGTATTTTTTGGCAAGTGGTGGGCATTTCTCTTTACTGTGATAAGTCATCTGACAATCGAGGCAGTAGTGGCATTCGCGCATATTAATCTCACCAGTAGGAGCAATCGCTCCGATCTCACACTCTTGGGCACAAAGCTGGCAGGGCTTGCCGCATTCTTTTCGGCGTTTTAGCCAGTCGAAGAGGCGAGCGAAAGAAGGAATAGCAATGGCTGCACCCATTGGGCAGACGTAGCGGCAATAGAACTTACGATTAAATATTGACGTAACCAGAAGCCCGGCCGCGTAAAGAATGAAGGGCCAATCGCGATCGAAGCGCAGCAGGAAAGTTGTTTTGAAAGGCTCCACTTCGGCATAGGTTTCTGCGACAGCCAGGGACTCCAGTGATAAGCCAAACAAAGCTAGCAAAATTAGGTATTTAATCGCCCATAAACGCTCATGAATAACAAAAGGAATATGTAGCTGAGGAATGCGTAGCTTCATCGCGATTTCGCCTATCAGCTCTTGCAAGGCACCGAAGGGGCACAACCAGCCGCAGTAAACACCTCGGCCCCACATTAAGACTGTGGCAGCGACAAAAACCCAAAGTACAAAAATAATCGGGTCGAGGAGGAAGGTTTCCCA
>NZ_LWGE01001640.1:0-1982 GCF_001635315.1 Oleiphilus sp. HI0123 | reverse complement strand
TCTCTTCACTCAGTTCAAACCATTCCATCTCGGATTCTTCTAAACCGACTTTATGTGTTGCCTGCTCATCCATCAATTCTTTCAACTTGGCTTTATTTTCAGCTTGATAAATCTCTGGGGCAGCGAGTTTCTCTTCGAGCTCAGCTAAAGCTTCTTGGTGCTTCTCCATCGCCTTTTCTGCGGTTTTGAGCTTTTTCTTCAGTGGGCTCAATTTCTGACGAAGCTCCGCAGCGATACGCTTGCGTTCCTTTTTATCTTCCGCTGATTCATTTTGCTTGTCTGCACTGTCTGTCTCTACAGTTTCAGTTTTACTCGACTCTTTATGGAAGTCTTGCAACCAAACTTCGTAATCGTGCAGGTCGCCTTTAAACTCTTCGACTTTCCCGTTTGCCACCAGCCAGAAGGTGTCGACGGTATTCTTTAGTAAATGACGATCATGCGAAACTACCAATATTGCTCCCTGGAAAGCCTGCAAAGCCATCGTCAGCGCATGACGCATTTCCAAATCCAAGTGGTTAGTCGGTTCATCAAGCATTAGAAGGTTTGGTTTCTGCCAAGCAATAATCGCCAAAGCCAAGCGAGCTTTTTCTCCACCCGAGAAACGCTCGATGGTCTCCAATGCAGCGTCGCCTCTAAAATCAAAACCACCTAAAAAGTTACGAATTTCTTGATCCGTCGCTTTTGGGTTAATTCTCTGCAAGTGCAAGAAAGGGCTCGCGCTCAGATCCAAGGCTTCCAACTGGTGCTGGGCAAAATAGCCAATTCGAAGGTGCTCTCCTTCTGCACGCTGACCACTAAGCTGAGCTAAATCACCTACCAGGCTTTTGATTAAAGTCGACTTACCGGCACCGTTTGGCCCTAGAAGGCCTACTCGTGTACCCGGTAAGATGCTGGTAGTAAAATCTTCGAGCACTGCTTTCTGCTCATAGCCCAAGTCTGCTTTTTGAATGCTTAGTAATGGGCTAGATATTTTGTCGCTCTCAGGAAAGCTAAAGTTAAACGGTGAATCAATATGAGCCGGGGCAATAAGCTCCATTCTAGCAAGTTCTTTAACACGACTCTGAGCCTGTTTTGCCTTGGTCGCTTTCGCTTTAAAGCGATTTACAAAAGACTGAATTTCGCTAATACGCTGCTGCTGCTTTTCATACTGAGATTGCTGCTGAGCAAGCTTTTGAGCACGCTGCGTCTCGAACTCACTATAAGTTCCTGTATATTGATTCAGCTGCTTGTGTTCGAAGTGAAGAATATGTGTCGACACGGCATCAATGTCACGGTCATGAGAAATGAATAACACCGTACCTTCGTAACGTTTCAGCCATTGCTCCAGCCAGAGCATCGCATCTAGATCCAAGTGGTTCGTCGGCTCATCCAGCAACAATAGGTCAGAAGGGCACATCAGTGCTTGCGCCAAATTCAAACGAATTCGCCAACCACCAGAGAAGTCATTAACCGGGCGCTGCATGTCTTTCTGATCAAATCCCAAACCATGCAGTAACTTTTCCACGATAACTGGTGCTTCATAGGCACCTATGTGCTCCAGCTCTCCATGGAGTTCAGCAATTTTATGGTCATCGTGTGCGGCTTCAGCTTGTTTTAATTCAGCCTCCAGACTACGGAGCTGCTGATGGCCATCGAGCACATAATCTTTAGCCGTTCGCTCTCCTGCTGTGACTTCCTGAGCCATATGAGAAACACGGCAGTTACCGGGCAAAGAATAGGCACCCGAATCCGGGCTAAGTTCGCCTAAGATAAGTTTAAACAAGCTTGTTTTTCCTGCCCCGTTGGCGCCAATAATCGCCACACGTTGACCGGCATGCACAAGGGCATTCGCCTCGGCTAATAAAGGCTCCGGGCCTCTTCGTAGGGTCAATGCATCGATCTTTAACATTCAGGAAACCTGCCTTTACTGATAAGATATGTCTGGATGGCGCAGACGGTAGCGGATATCCTACGCAACATCAATCCTAAGATGCCGATAAATT
>NZ_LWGE01001639.1:0-1609 GCF_001635315.1 Oleiphilus sp. HI0123 | reverse complement strand
TAAAATGCACTTGTTAATATTTTTTAAAGTCGGGTCTGTATATGTCTTATTCACTTTTACGAAACTTATTATTTACACTGCCGCCTGAGACAGCTCATGAGCTTTCGTTGGATTGGATGAGCGCGTTCAATCGTTTGGGGTTGATTTCACCATTTTTGCCAGATGTGGTTTCTGACCCAGTCGAAGTGATGGGGGTACAGTTCCCAAACCGAGTCGGTCTCGCAGCAGGTTTGGATAAAAATGCCGATCACATTGATGCGCTGGGCCGAATGGGCTTTGGTTTTGTCGAGGTGGGTACAATCACTCCTCGACCACAACCGGGAAATCCCAAACCTCGTTTATTTCGCCTGAAAGAGAACCAGGCAATTATTAATCGAATGGGCTTCAATAATGAAGGGGTTGAGCACCTGTTGCAGCAGGTTGCAGCGAGTCAGTACAAAAATCCTATTGGAATTAATATTGGGAAGAATTTTGATACGGCTGTTGAGGATGCGAATTCAGATTATATAAAATGCCTTAACGCGGTTTATTCTCGTGCTACCTATATAACTGTAAATGTTTCGTCGCCCAATACGCCCGGCTTGCGTACCCTTCAATTTGGTGAGTCTCTGAACTCTTTGCTTGACGCGATTAAGGAAGAGCAGGCTAAACTGGCAGAGAAGCATGGCCGTTATGTCCCCATTGCAATCAAAATTGCTCCTGATATGACTAACGAAGAGCTTGTGATGGTTGCGCAGTCGCTAAAAGCGCGTGAACTGGATGGTGTAATTGCGGGCAATACTACATTGGCTAGAGAGGCTGTTCAGGGCTACCCCCATGCGCACGAGGCAGGTGGTTTGAGTGGTGCTCCGTTAACGACGCGATCGACCGAGGTGATCTCTCAGCTGAAAGCCGAACTTGGAGAGAGTCTGCCTATTATTGGCGTGGGGGGGGTTATGTGCGGTCAAGATGCGGTGGATAAGATTAATGCCGGGGCAAGCCTGGTACAGATCTATACAGGTTTCATTTATAAGGGGCCTGCTTTAATAAGAGATGCTGCCTTAGCGATTAAGTCGATGCGTTAAGCATAAAAAAAGGCCCTGATGTGGGCCTTTTCAATTTCAATTTCAATTTTTGCTATGTTGTGATCCCGGGGAGTTTGTGAATACCGGATACTCCAACTAGACCGTCCCAGTTGTCGCCTCTACCTTCACGCCAGCCACTTAGCCAGTTTTGCTTTGCGGTGGTAGTAGAATTAGGGCAGAGAGATTTTGATTTTCCTGTAATGCCTGCTTGATAACCTTTTTTAAATGCTCTTTGATCAATATCACGCTTTTGTCTTTTCATTCGTTATGAACCTCATGAACATGCTTTAAACATTGTTATTTATAAGTAGCGCAGCAACGTTGTACCCGAAGGGGTTACGAAGCTTAAAGGTAATTCAACTCCTATTGAGTGCAAATGAATTGTTATAGTGTTTTGCCGGCGGCAATAAGCTTTGCTTGTCTTTTCTGGGCCGGGCTTTTAGTTAAGCTAAATTTCTGTCTAAAGTACATGACTAATTCTTTCTATATAACACTATTTATATATAGCTTTAGTATAAGCTTCCGTAATAGCTTGTTTTATAGGG
>NZ_LWGE01001638.1:0-1328 GCF_001635315.1 Oleiphilus sp. HI0123 | reverse complement strand
GCTTGTGTCCATTCTACCGATGCAAATTTGGATTTAGCTTCACGCCAAAATTGAAAGTCTTCAGGCAAGTCATTCGCAACGCTATTTTGCGGAAGAGAGCCTTTCTGTTCTAGTCGATCAAACAACCAGCCGGTGGTAATTGCCAATACCATCGACAGGGCAATAAACAAGAGGGTCCATGGCAGCCCTATGAGTGCCACCATGATTATCGTCAGTGATAGTGAGTTCCAAGGGCTGGCAATAAGAAATGCCATGACTTGGCCGAGACTGGCACCTTTGCGCCTTAGCTCCATGCCGACCATTAGTATTCCGTGACTACATAAATCGAGTAGTACGCCTGCCAATGTCGCGCGCCACAGACCTTTGACGGTGCCTCCTTTTCCCAGAATCGAGATGATAAATTCCTGGGGTATACGACTTAACACACCGACAAAAGCAATGGCGAGCAGTATGCTCCACCACATAGTGTTTAGCAGTTCTTGAACGCTGTGGGCAATGACACCATACCAGTTGTCATGAGAGGGTTCGCTGAGTGCCAACACATAGAAGATAATTGAAAGCGTTAAGCTCCCCCAGAGTAACCAGTCTCGCTTTTCTGGAGAGTCTTCACAGCAACTGTTAGTTGCGGGCTCGCTCGTTGCCTTACTACTGCTGGAGCAGCATGACGTAGTATGTACGGGCTGTTTTTCTTTGCTGCAACAACTTGAACT
Organism: Oleiphilus sp. HI0123; assembly: GCF_001635315.1. Lineage (NCBI taxonomy): Bacteria > Pseudomonadati > Pseudomonadota > Gammaproteobacteria > Oceanospirillales > Oleiphilaceae > Oleiphilus > Oleiphilus sp. HI0123. Next base: position 618 of record NZ_LWGE01001638.1, on the reverse strand, counting down.
ACTTTCAGGCTTTTCAGGGTTATTTTTTTCAGAACTAGAGCCGCAGCAGCTTGATTTCGTTTCTTTCATAGCTTTACCCCTCCCTGTGTCGTTAGTTGCTCTGGTGCCTCGCTAAGCTTATCAAGAATAGCGCAGTGAGGGTCATTGTTAGATTGGCATTGGCTAGCGAGGTCTAGCAGGCACTGGTGCATCAGCCTAAGCTCAGCTATTTGCTCTTCAACTAATTTTGCTTTGTCCAAGACGAGGGATTTAACCTCGTGACTTTGTCGGCCTTTATTGTTGAAAAGATCAAGCAAGTGGCGACACTCATCAATATTGAAGCCTGTCTTTCGGGCGCGCTGGATAAACTGGAGCTGTTCCAGATCTTGTTCTGAATATTGTCGATAGCCGTTGGCAGAGCGCGAGCTAGGATGAACCAGGTCGATCTCTTCGTAGTAGCGAATGGTTTTAGAATTAAGGCCTGTTAGCTTTGATATCGCGCCGATATTCATCGTGCTACTCCTATATAAATTGATCTAATATGGAATAGCATAAACCTTACAGCTACTGTAAGGTCAATACAAATTTATTGAATTCGAAATTTATGACGAAAGTGGTCAGTGTAGGTGGGTATGACCA
>NZ_LWGE01001637.1:0-3318 GCF_001635315.1 Oleiphilus sp. HI0123 | reverse complement strand
AAAGCCTTTCGATCAAGCTTGTTGTTAAGGGTGCGTGGTAACTCCCCGAGTGCTTCAAGGTGCTGCGGCACCATGTAAGGGGGCAATTGCTGTCGCAGGTGCTCACGAAGTTCACTGAGACTAATCGGGCTATTCTTCCATACAACATAAGCGATGAGCCGCGTATCGCCGGCACGGACTTCTCGTACGCTTAAGGCGCAGTCGTCAATGGCGTCGTGTTGGCGCATAAGCGTCTCAATTTCACCCAGTTCTATTCGGTAGCCGCGTACTTTGACTTGCTGATCCAGTCGTCCCATATACGTAAGGGTGCCGTCGTGGGTGTAGCGTACTTTATCACCGGTGCGATAGAGTTGGCCGTCTCCAAAGGGGTTTGGAATAAAGACCTTCCGGGTTAATTCGTCACGATTGTTATAGCCTAAGGTCAAACCGTCACCACCGATGTATAGTTCGCCAGCGATGCCGTTAGGGACAGGGCGCAGCTGCTCATCCAGCACATATAACTGAGTGTTGGCGATAGGTAAGCCCAATCCAGGCGGTGTTTGGGTTTGTGTAATCTGGGCACAGCTAGACCAAACGGTGGTTTCAGTTGGGCCATACATGTTCCAAAGCTCACTACAGCGTTGAAGTAGCTCTTCAGCTAAATCCAATGGCAATGCTTCGCCACCGCACAGTGCTTTTAATCTAGGCTCACCCTGCCAGCCACTACTGATCAGCAATCGCCAGGTGGCGGGTGTTGCTTGCATGAAGTTTGCCTGATGCTTTGTCAGCAAGCTTAATAAACGTCGACCATCACTACTATCCTGTTTCTTGGCAATAATGACTTTGGCGCCGACCCATAGTGGCAAGTAGAGTTCAAGTACGGCAATATCAAAAGACAAAGTTGTTACTGCCATCAGGGTATCATCAGCCTCGAGCCCTGGCTTTTCTGCCATGCTGTGTAAGAAGTTCATGACGGAAGCATGGGGTACCACAACGCCTTTAGGCTTTCCGGTAGAACCGGAGGTATAGATGATATACGCAGCTGTATCCTCAGGGATTGTTACATCTGGGCAAGCTGTGTTCTGCTGTGATAGACGTTCAGAAATCAGGTCGGTATTGAGTATGTGTGCAACAGAAGGCAGGCGCTTGATATGCGCTTCTTGAGTGACTAGGTGTTGTAAGCCCGAGTCTTCAATCATGTACGCCAAACGATCATCGGGGAAGTCAGGGTCAAGCGGGACATAGCTGGCGCCGACTTTCAATATGCCAATTAGGGCCGCGAGCATATGCTGAGAGCGGTCCAGGCACAAGCCTACGCGATCCCCAACGGATACATGTTCCTCTAATAGGAGCTGAGCCCACTGTGAGCTAAGTTCATCAAGCTGACGATAGCTTAAGACTTCCTGCTCAAATATGACGGCATCACTTTCGGCAAATTGTTGAGCTTGATGATGAAGGTAGTGACCGACAGTGCGAGGGGCCTTGGCTTGTTCTTCATGCCAAGCATGAGCAGGTCCTATACATTGTCTCATCACTTGCTTGCTTGAGCTTTGATTAAGTAGTTCTATATCGCAAAGCCTGGTTATCGGGTTTTGTGCAATTTGTCCGAGAATCGTAAGAAAATGATCCCTAAAGCCTTGGATCGTTTTTTCAGTAAAGAGAGATGTACTATAGACGATTGCTCCACTGAGTGAGTCGCCGCGTTTTTTAAACCATATGTTCAGGTCGAGTGGTGAATCATGAGAAGGGATCTCACACTGCTTGATGTTTATCGTATGGTCACCACTTCCCATGACTTGTTCGCGTTTAGATACGTCTTGGTAGGTGATAGAGGTTTGGTAGATGGGAGCACGACTCATATCACGTTCAGGGTTCAGGCGTTCGACGATCTTTTCGAACGGTGCTCTCATATGGTCAAAACCTTCTAGGCATTGTTGCTTGACCTGCTGTAATAGCTCAAGGAATGGCATTTCTCGGCTCAGTCTAAAGCGAAGTACTAAGGCGTTAACAAAAAAGCCAATCAGGTCTTCAGTGCCGGGCTTAGTTCGGTCAGCCATTGGTGTCGCAATGACTAGGTCTTCTTGGTCGGTATATTTTGCCAACAAGGCACAATAACTGGCCATCATGACCATAAATAAAGTTACGTCTTTTTCTAGGGCTAAGCCGTTAAGCCTGGAAAGTAGGTCACTCGGTAGCTCAAATGAAACTTGCTCACCGCGAATATCCTGAGTTTCCGGACGAGGTCGATCAAGCGGCATATCAAGGTTAGGAGCTCCTTGGAGGTGTTCTACCCAATAGCTGACATCCTTTTCTACATCTTCTTGTGAACTGTTGAGTCGTGACCAATTCGCATAGTCAGCAAACTGGTAATCGAGTACAGGTAATTGAGCATTGATACCGCAACAGTATGCGTTATAACTCTCACTGAGCTCATGTATAAATAAATCGAAAGACCAACCATCGAATATGATGTGATGAGGCATAAAAAACAAAATGCTCTCTTCTTCACTAAGAATGATTAGTTCTGCTTTAAAAAGAATATCGTGATTGATATCGAAAACCTGGTTTTGTAAAACGGTCAGGCGTTTTTTGAGTTCCAGCTCACGTTCAATTGGCTTATCTATATCTGCGAAAGAGACTTCACTTAGTTCAAAATTACTGATGTTTCGAAGCCGTTGATGTGGCTGGGAATCAATTTCAATTACTTCGGCGCTTAGCGCTTCTTGGCGACTGATTAGGTTTTGAAAAGCTTGATTTAAAGCAAGCTTATTGAGTTTTCCTTTTAGTCTGAATGCAGAGGGAAGGTTATAGGCAGTACTGCTTCCTTCCAGTTGATTCAGGTACCAAAGCCTTTGTTGGGCAAGGGTTAATAAGGCTGGTTCATTCTCTGAACGCTTTGTTATGGTTGATTGTTCTGTGTGCTGCGATTGATCTATTTTTTTAGCTAAAGACTCGATGTCTGCAAACTCGTAGAGGTCACTGAACTTCAATTGCACCGACATATCCATTTCAACACGGTGGATGATTTGTGCAATGAGCAAAGAATGCCCACCTAGGTCGAAGAAGTTTTCATTGATGTTAGATATGGGTTTATTGATGACTTCTTGCCAGATGCTCAGTAACTTAAGTTCAGTCGCTGTAGTAGCGGCCCGTACTTCTTCTTTGCCTAACGAGCTTGATTCTGATAAAGGGAGGCTTTCTAAAGCCTTTCGATCAAGCTTGTTGTTAAGGGTGCGTGGTAACTCCCCGAGTGCTTCAAGGTGCTGCGGCACCATGTAAGGGGGCAATTGCTGTCGCAGGTGCTCACGAAGTTCACTGAGACTAATCGGGCTATTCTTC
>NZ_LWGE01001636.1:0-2808 GCF_001635315.1 Oleiphilus sp. HI0123 | reverse complement strand
AGTACACCTTCGTCATAGCTATAGCCAAGTAACGTAAGTTGCTTAATCATCTTAAATTTATAAACTCTAAGAAATGCAAGATCACCTCGTTTCTGCTCACCTAAAAGTGGGTCTTTAACAAGCTCTTTTACAGCATTATCCAAGTCTTTCTTCTGGTTAGGTTTTAATTTCTTTACTGCTTTTTTAAAAGTTGGCGTTTGTAAAATATTCTCAACTTTAGCCAAAGTCGTAGCGCTCCAACTTACCTGCTTCTTTTTCTGCTTGGGCAATAATGGCTTGCTTTACAAACTCATATGGCAAATCAGGGTTATCTTCCATCATTTCACCAATTTTTGCCCAATGTTCAATCTGCTTTGGTGGCGTCCTATTGTAAGCCTTAGCCATAATGGTGGCTTTTTCAATAAGATCTTGGTCTAATCTTACGCTATTAGTTGCCATAGTTAATGCTCCTGTAACAATCTGCATTAATTGTGGCATATTGCTACAAATAAATAAAGTTATAACCAACGGCTCAAACGGACTCCGTAACAGTCGCACCTTTTTTGTTCCAAAAAAGTCGCCACAGTTACTACGCCGTTTAGCCGGGCGTTGGTATGACTCCCCACGTCAAGCAAACTGCACAAATTCCTGCCGATAGCACGGTCAGAGTTTTTTCTTTTTTAGTCAACTTCTTTTGTTTAAGAAGCATTAGCGCATCAGATGAAGCAGATAATTTCGACGGTTATCATGCTGGTATTCGTGGGTTGCTCTTTTTTTAAAGAACCTATCCGACCTTACTTTTTACGTCGTGGTGTCTGTCTTCAGTCTATGCTCGTGGATCAATGCGATGAAGCTACATTGCCTACCTAACGCCGTCGGTGATTACACCACACTCGTTGCTTGACCCAATGCGCTAACGCTAAACTCATTAAGCTGGTACTCTTGATAAACGTGTTTTTGGGTCGACCTTAAGTAAAATGACTTCTCGTGATATCGACCAGATAAAGGCAATCATTTCACGGGCTATTGCGGTCACGACCACATTGTAATTTTGACCGCGCTTCATAAGCCTCTGATATCGTTTTCACAGCCTTAGTTGCGCTTGCCATGCTTGATCGATAATCTCCTTAGGTAGACCTTCCTGTCTTACCTGCATTTCTTTGGATATTCGTGCGCTATACCGATAGCTGTGCGCTCCCTCAATCAACAGTTTCTGACGCGTCCATTACCGCACTTTGTAATGCTGCCAAGTTTTCGTTTATCGCGACTAGAATGCTCACTCGGGGTGAGCCCGACATAGCTCATTAGCTTTCTAGGCGTATCAAATCGGCTTAGATCACCAAGCTCACACACTACGCCTGTTGCGATGAGGAGGCGTATTCCACGCATCGCTTGTATTGCTTTAACGACAGGGTAGTAGCGCCACTTCTTAACTTGATGAGTGAGCTCGTTGTCGAGTCGTTTTAATCGCTTAGTGCGCTCATCAATAGTCTGAATCATTTCTTGTAAAACGATTTGCTGGCAAGGGTGCGGAAGCACCATTTCGGTTAGCCATCGCATATGTTTTAACGACCAGTTAGCGGTACCTGTATAACGTATATTATTCCTAAGCAGCATCGATTTAAGTTGATGCTTCGCATCGTTTAAATCTCGCATGGCTGCTTCTCGTGCGCGAGATAAGTCACGCACCGCTTCATCTTCGGGTTCAGGTACGTAGATTGGGTCAAGGTCATTGTTCTTCAGTAGTCGAGCGAGTTTCTGAGCGTCTCGTTTATCTGTCTTCACTCGCTCACCAGGTTTCTTGGGGATGAGAGATGGCGCGACTAAGAAACAGCAGTGACCAAGGCTGGTGAGAAGTCGATAAATCCAATAACCACAAGGGCCTGCTTCATAGACAAAGTGAAGTGTCGCATGCGGGTATTTCGATTGTAATTGTCGAGCAAGTTTTACAAAGCCTGCTTTGGTGGACTGAATGCGGCCTAGGTCGATAACTTCTGAGGTACGGTAATCAAGGGTATAAGCGACTTGAGTTTGTTCTTTGTGAGTATCTAAACCAATAAATAGTATGTTATCTTTTTGCATGGTGCTGGCCTCTAATTTATAGCGTAACAACTATAATATGGCTCGGGCTTTGCTAACCCACGAATTGGAGGTCAGCACTCTTTAGTGGGGAGTCATTATGTCTAAATGCAATAAGGGAAGTCGGCAATTGAGTAAAGAACTTTGAGCATTGTTGTTGTATTAGTTGTTTTAATTCTAATCGGGTTATTAGTTAGTCGTATCTTTACGAATCATAGAAACAAAGCTAATACCATTTGCTCTAATTGTGGTCATAACTTTGAGAGTACAACTGGAAAGTTAATTAAAGTATTAAGAGGCCCATCTCCTCTTTAAAATTAAACGAATGAATAAGGAAGTTCAATGAAAGCAAAAGTAGCAGTATTTGGATCATTAAGGTTTCCTCCAGATAATACCGAAAAAGTATTACCACACTTAAATGCTTTAGTTCGTAGCACTCACGAAAATGATGGATGCATTGCGTACGATGTTGCGGAAGATCCATTCGATAAGGGCTTAATTCGTTTTTCAGAGTTGTGGCCGAATCGTGAGAGCTTAAATGATCACCTAAGTGCGCCGCACATTAAACCATGGCGAGAGCAGGCTAAAAAATATGGGTTATCTGAGCGCGTATTTAATTCGTGTGATTTGTTATCAGACTCTGTTGCGGTATAGCCTCTAGTCACATAACCAATTATGCCAGCACCACCCATATAGTGCCTCGAACTGGGCTCTGTGTCGTTACATTTTCTGCTGATCACCTCTTGCCTG
>NZ_LWGE01001635.1:0-5037 GCF_001635315.1 Oleiphilus sp. HI0123 | reverse complement strand
GAGAATGAATTTGTAAAGCCAGGAAAAGGCCAGGCTTTTAACCGCGTTAAGTTGAGAAACCTCAATACTGGGCGTCAATGGGAGAGAACCTTCAAGTCAGGTGAATCTCTTGAAGCGGCTGACGTAATGGAATTCGATATGGAGTACCTCTATACCGATGGTGAGTTCTGGCACTTTATGATGACTGATGGTTCTTTTGAACAGCATGCTGCTGATGAAAAGGCTGTCGGTGATACAATTAAGTGGTTAAAGGAACAGGATGTTTATACGGTCACACTATTCAATGGTGCACCCTTGGCTGTTGCTGCAGCAAACTTTGTTGAGCTGGAAGTGGTAGAAACTGACCCGGGTTTGAAAGGCGATACAGCTCAAGGTGGCACAAAGCCGGCTACCTTTTCTACCGGTGCAACGGTCAATGTGCCATTATTTGTCAATATTGGTGAGAAGCTGCGTATCGATACTCGTACTGGTGAATACGTGAGTCGTGCCAAGTCATAATTGAGCAATTGATTGCATAGAGATTAGAGGTTTGCTTGCTTGTTATGAATAAAACTTCAGAACAATGGCAACCAACATGTTCTTTGCAAAGACTAAAAGCCCGGGCTGAGCTATATGCGCAGCTTCGGGCTTTTTTTGTCGCACGTCATGTGCTTGAAGTTGAAACGCCTATTCTTGGTCGCTCAACTGCGACAGATCCTCATCTGGAAAGTTTGTCTTGCGCTTTGAATTCTGCACCTGGTGCGGGTTCAGAATGTTTATATCTACATACTTCTCCTGAATTCCCTATGAAGCGTCTACTTGCTGCGGGGAGTGGTTCGATTTTCCAAATCTGTAAAACTTTTCGTAATGCTGAAAGCGGCGTACGACATAATCCTGAATTTTCCATGCTTGAATGGTATCGCCCAGGCTTTGATCTCAACGCTCTGATGCAAGAAACCGCAGACCTACTGGAAACTCTTTTGGGTTCATGTGAAGTGTCGACAGTTAGTTATCGCGACTTGTTTCGGAAATATTTAGATCTTGACCCGATGATAGTCGCTATTGATGTACTGAGGCAGAAAGCAATAGAGTTGGCCGGCTATTCCGGGCCTAATTTGGAACGTGATGAGTACCTGGATCTGCTACTAAGCGTCTGTATTGAGCCATACTTGGGCTGTTCTGAAGATAGTAAGCTTAGACCCGTGTTTGTTTCGGATTATCCCGCATCACAAGCATCTCTAGCCGCCTTGAAGCATGATGAGGATGGCTTATTGGTCGCAGAAAGGTTCGAGCTATATATAAACGGGCTCGAGATTGCGAATGCCTATCATGAACTAACGGATGCTAAAGAGCAGCGCCAGCGCTTTGAATCTGATAATTTGGTACGCCAGGATATGGGTTTGAATGGGATACCAATCGATGAGAAGTTCTTATCAGCTTTGGAGTCTGGTATGCCAGACTGTTCGGGAATTGCCCTAGGTTTGGATCGTTTGTTGATGATCAAAGAGGGAGTCAATAGCATTGAAGATGTATTGAGCTTCCCTCTAAGTCGGGTCTAGTAAATCTAGCTTTTAATGATACTACCGAAGTTTTCACCCATTCTAACGGGGGAGCCTGCCTGCATTGCTTCATTGAATTGTGTTGTGCCTTTTGGAAACGCCAATACAACGGTAGAACCGAGCTTGAATCGTCCCATTTCCTGCCCCTTTTCCAGAGTGATACTGCTCGCATCCCCATAAAGGGTACTGTTCACATCGCGCTTAACCGGAGCGACTAAACCAGACCAAACGGTCTCGATACTGGCAACAATCATTGCACCAACCAAGACCATGGCCATCGGGCCAAACTCGGTATCGAATATGGCTGCAACACGCTCATTTCTGGCGAATAGGCGAGGGACATTCTCTGCCGTTACCGGGTTAACCGAAAATAACTTACCAGGGATATAAACCATTTCTCTTAATGTGCCGGTGCAGGGCATATGAATTCGATGGTAATCTTTAGGCGACAAGTAGATTGTTGAGAAGTCGCCACCCATAAACGGTTCGGCTCGTTCAATGTCGCCGCCAAGCAGCTCTACCACACTAAAGCTCTGACCTTTTGCCTGAAATACCTGGCCTTTATCAACCTGGCCTAGCTGGCTAATCGCGCCATCAACCGGAGAAATGATTGCATCTTCTTGGGTGTCAATTTCCCGTGCGCCAGGTTTAAGTTCACGAGTGAAGAAGTCATTGAAGTGCTTAAAATTCTCTGGCGAATCAAGCAAGGCTTCAGACATATTGACGCCGTATTTATCAATAAACCAAGCGATCAGCTTATTCTTGAACGCCGGAATTTCACATTCAGCGACTTTTCCTGCTGCCCGCGAGATCAAGTGTTGCGGTGCAATATATTGACTGAAAATAAATAGATCATCGAGTTTCATAGTAAGTCCGTTAGTAGTAATTTACTCATTCAATAGGGGTGTCAGCTTGGTTTCCCCATTCGCCCCAAGAACCAGGGTAAGCTTTTATATCTGTGAAGCTAAGTAGCTTGCCTAATAGATAAGTGAGGCCTGAGCGATGGTGGGTTTGGCAGTGTGTGACGGTTGGCTTTTCTGGGCTTATTCCAACAGTCGCTAACTCACTCAACAAGGTGTCAAAGGGTTTTAGTTTTAGGCTATTTTGTTGATCCATCGCGCGAGTCCACTCGTAGTTTAGTGCGCCGGGAATCTTGCCGCCTCTGGCTGCGTAAGCAGTTTCGCCACTATGCTCCATCGGAGAACGAGCGTCCCAGATTTGCAAATCTTGAGTGTTTACAAGCTCTTTTAGCTGCGCGAGAGTGAGGCTATGTTTACCGCTAAAAGACACTTGAATATCTGACTTTTCATTAGCCACAGGGCCGCTTTCCATGTCGAAATTTTCAGCAGCCCATGCGTGCAAGCCGCCATTCAAATAGCGGTAGTTGTTATGGCCAATTTCATCGAGTAGCCAGATAAAACGTCCTGCCCAGCCGCCACCTTCATCATCGTATACAATAACCTGACTATCGGGAGTCAGACCAATGCTTTGCATTAAATCGTTTAAATTTTCTTTACTCGGAGCAAGGCCGGGCACCGGCGGACCCGCCTGGGTTAAATTAGGGCTTACCAGTACTGCACCGGGGATATGAGCGCTTAGGTAGCGATCTTCTTTTCCAAGGTCGACGATGATCAGCTTTTCAGAGGAGTCTTCATTATTTAATAGTGCGAGTAATTGAGGCGCTTCAATTAACAGATCTGACATTTGTTAGTTCTCATTGCTTCAAATGATGATCGGCGGATCATACCAGATGACAAAGTTTGGGACTAACTATTCTTCACCCTTTGATGCTTGACGATTCGCTTGATGCTGTAAGGAAGTAGTGACTGCGCTGCATAGGTATTTGAATTGTTTATAGTGAGCGTCGGTGAGTGTTTGGTTGTCAGTGTTATCTGCGAAGAAAAGGGCAACCGGTTTTTTGCCAACAAATACCGACATTAAGAAAAACTCTTTTGAGTCGGTGGCGCCCTTGAAATTCATGGGAATCAGGTCGAGTATCTTCTTGTCACTAGAGGGTTTCACCCAAATACTGGCTGGGCGAGAGCATAATTTCTCAAAAATAGTATTCTTGATTATTTTGCTTTCAAAATCCTTAAGTTCAGGGTGATCTTGGCACCCGACTGAATAATAGTTTTTAAAGCGGCTGCGGTCTTTGCTTATCAGACCCACGCATGCTCGTTCTAACTCAATGCCGTAGGCAATGCCTTGGGTCGCGGCATTCATCAGCTCATGTAGGTCGGTAAACTCCTGCGGGCGATGAGCCATGATATGTGTTAGCTCAGTATATAAGGGGTTCCGTGAAAGCGGCCCGTTTGCTTGCGCTTTTTCAGCAATGCCTTCTTTATTAGTCGGTGCATTAATTTTTTCAGGTTTCGGTACGTCCCGGTTCTCGTGTTGTCTGGTGTCTTCAAGCTTGTTAGTTTTAGTAGAGCTGGCTATTGGCGCTTCTGGAGCAGGGGGCGCTGCTTTTCCCTTCTGAGATGGCGCATAGGCATCTGACTGGAATTCACTGAGTTGGCACTCACTTTGTGCTTTAGTGCGCTTGCGTGGTGGCACGAATAATTTAGCAGCCGGTTGCATTACGCCTGGCATAGGATGAGCGCGTGACATATCTGCAGCAGCTTCATGAGTTAGCTGAATCGCTTCATCAACCGAGCAGTTTAAGTAGCAAGCCAGAATCCGTTGTGCTCTTAATGTTGCCCTTGAATACCAGCAATATGAAGAATAGTGAGCAATCAGGTTTGCCAGCATCACGACAAAATGTGGAGACTGCATCAGCATATTAATGTCGCGATCTTCAACACGGAGCGGTTTCCCATCAGGGCTAAAAGAGCGGGCAATAGTGACCCATTGCTTATGGCTTAATTGTTTATCTGGTTGATAGCATGCCTGAGCCAGGGCAGGAACGTTTAGCTTTTTAGCCAGAGCGGTCGTGACATCGACGATTGTACCGCCTAATACTTCTTTCTCGGCAACATGGGGGAGCTTGTAGTTGGAACGAATGGCATAGCGTACTAAACGCATTTCAGGCGTTGCAAAGCGCCATAAATACCAGATAGGCGCACCCAGAAACAAGCTGGACCAATAAACGTCTTCGGGGTTTCCTTTACCTTTTCTTTTAGCGATGGCTCGACCGAGGTGGCCTGCATATAAACTGGTTGATAGTGTTCGAAGGTAGTAGAAACTGGTAATACTCTTTAAGGAAATAGCTTTAAAGGGTTGCTCGTTTATCAGCTCTGTTAGGCGCTCAATGCCAATCATACTAATGGCGTGTGCCAGTGTCTTACTGCTCGGTGTATCTTCTAGCTGGCTATCATTGGCGTGTGACATGACGTAAAAAGCCAAGATTGGGTCTTTATTAACGTGAGCAGCCAGATGAGAGTATGGAATAACCTTTTTTTCTAGCATACGAATGACTTTTTGACCCACTTTAAATGGCGAGGGAAGTGACTTTGTCACCAGAAAGTTTGCCCAGCCTTCAGCGCTATCGGGCATTTTT
>NZ_LWGE01001634.1:0-1945 GCF_001635315.1 Oleiphilus sp. HI0123 | reverse complement strand
ACCTCACTTGTTGGCTTGGAGTGTCTTTCAAAGAAATTAGCTAATAAGCTAATGTGTTCGTCTTCATATAATATATCGCTACCAATGATCAGGTCGAAAAGGCCTAAGCTATCATTATCTTTAGCCCAGTCTATACGTTCAAAGGTGATGTCGGCGTCGCTATTAAGTTCGGTATTTCGTTGTAAGAATTTTTCAGTTTCAGGGTGGTAGTCAGTGGCAGTAATATCGGCGTGCTGCTTATTTAGTAATAAACTCGATAAAGCCATGCCGCAACCAACTTCCAGGACCCTTTTATCACCAATAGTGTAGTTAAAGATGAAGTGTGCGAGCACCATACTGGAAGGCCAGATGACACCGAAGATGGGCCATGCTGCAGAGCTGATGCCCAGTTTCTCAGCGATGCCTTCCGGATCATGAAATTGCTGTCTGTCACGGAGTGTACAGAGATGAATATCGGTCTTACCAAACTCAATGGTTTGGTAGCACAAGCGTAAGTCTGTCATTTGGCTGCCTTCGTATTTGCGCTAAATATCTTTATAGATAATTAGCACAGAGTGGCGCTGAGCCAGGTATCGAGGATAAATGACAAAACGGAGTACTACTTAGGGTATAGCACCTGTAAAGAAAGGCAATGTATTTCGCTTATTCTTTGTACTGGGAAAATCGCTGATAATTGGCGCTTGTTAGGATTAACAACTGGCTAACGGCAACTAATTCTAGCTTGGCTAAACCTTGTAGCTTTAACGAGTGGTAGAACTCGGTTGGAAGATAAATGAAATCCTGTGAGGGTTGAAGAGCCTCAATAAGCTACAAGGGAGAGCTTATTGAGGCGGATAGCTTAGTCACTCTGGAATAAACTACTAGCAAGCATGGGCCAATGTGCTGACCAACCTTGCGTAGGGCTACGCTTAAATTCGCTACGCACATATTGGTGGATACGACCTTCGATATTTAAAGTGAGCAAACTCGCTGCACTGCTGCCGGTTAGGCGAGGTCTCTTTTGCTCGCGAATTTCAGCTTCTCGGATTATTTGGCGTAACTGAGTTTCAAGACGATCAAAGAACTGGGCAGAACGCTGTCGAATTTTTGGCTTTTCACCCGCCAATGCACCGCCTACTAATAAAGAACACATACCGGGGTTCTTTTCAGCAAAAGCCAATATAAAGATTACGATCCGCTGAAGTCGCTCAATGCTTCCAGGGACTTCTTGAGTAATCAATTTGATGCGTGTAAATACCGACTCTTCTATAAATTCTAACAGGCCTTCAAACATCTTCCCTTTGCTGGGAAAGTGTCGGTATAGCGCTGCTTCAGTGACGCCGACTTCCTTGGCAAGTTTAGCGGTTGTGATCCTTTCGCCAGGATTCTTCTCAAGCATCTGAGCCAGCACTTCCAGAATTTGCTGGCGACGATTAGGCTTGTTGCTTTTTTCTGTCTTGCTATTAGGGGTATTGCTTGTCGGCTGGTCCGGCATTCTCAGCGTTTCCTATAAATAATCACTAAATAAGTATTAAGGTCTATCTTGAGTCAATATGACTAGACGATCAAGCCCTCTATTGGCGAAGAGGCTGAAGCGTATAACTTACGTGGCATACGGCCAGCAAGATAAGCCGCTCGACCACTTTCTACTGCCAGGCGCATAGCCTGGGCCATTAGGATAGGGTCTTGAGCTGCAGCAATTGCTGTATTCATGAGTACGCCATCACAACCTAGCTCCATCGCGATACTTGCGTCTGAGGCTGTACCAACACCAGCATCAACTAATATTGGCACCTTCGCATTTTCGAGAATTAGCTTGATGTTGTAGGGGTTACGAATGCCAAGGCCAGAGCCAATCGGAGCACCCAAAGGCATGACCGCAACACAGCCCATTTCTTCAAGGCGTTTAGCAACAAGTGGATCGTCAGTGGTATAAACCATGACCTTGAAGCCGTCTTTTATCAGT
>NZ_LWGE01001633.1:0-11471 GCF_001635315.1 Oleiphilus sp. HI0123 | reverse complement strand
CATTGTCGACAATCGCAGGTTTAACACCGAATAGAGGGCGTGTCGCCGAGCCAGGCTTTAATTCCGTGGCGCCAGGCAAAGGAGAAATCAGCACCCCACCCGTCTCGGTCTGCCACCAAGTATCGACAATCGGGCACTTTTCTTTACCTACTACACGGTGATACCAGTCCCAGGCTTCTGGGTTGATTGGTTCACCCACGCTTCCCAGCAAACGCAAGCTTGATAGGTCGCATTTTTCAACATAGGCATCGCCTTCTGCCATCAAGGCTCGAATTGCGGTCGGCGCAGTGTAGATAACGTTAATCTTATGCTTTTCAACAATCTGCCAAAAACGCGAAAAATCAGGGTAGTTCGGCACACCTTCATACATAACATTCACAGCACCATTCGCTAGCGGCCCATAAAGCATGTAAGTGTGGCCGGTGATCCAACCAAAATCAGCTGTACACCAGTAAACATCATTTTCCTGATAATCAAAAACAACTTCATGCGTCAGCGAGGCATAGACCATGTAACCGCCAGTCGTATGAAGAACACCTTTAGGCTTACCCGTCGAACCAGAGGTATAAAGCATAAAGAGCGGGTCTTCGGCATTCATTGGCTCAGGTTCACACTCACTCGAAGCACCTGCCAAAAGTTCATGATACCAAAGGTCTCGACCCTCGACCCAATTAACATCATTGCCGGTGCGTTTTAACACAAAGACATTTTCAACCGTCGTGACCGCATCGGTTTCAATCGCTGCATCGACATTTTTCTTTAGAGGAATCGCTTTGGCACCACGTACGCCTTCATCAGCCGTCACGACCCATTTCGCTGCACCGTCAGCGATACGAGCAGCCAAGGCTTCAGGAGAAAAACCACCAAACACAACAGAATGAATGGCACCAATACGAGCACAGGCCAACATCGCTACAGCGGTTTCAGGAACATTAGGCATATAGATAGTGACAATGTCGCCCTTTTTTACACCTGTTTGTCGCATGGCGTTGGCAAACTTACACGTTTCTTCGTACAGCTCTCGATAGGAAATATGCTTAGAAGAATCTAGCTCATCTCCCTCAAAGATAACTGCAGTCTGTTCACCACGCTCAGCCAAGTGGCGATCTAGACAATTTACCGAAGCATTCAAGACACCGTCGTAATACCAGCGAATATGCAAATCATTAGAAGAAAACGATACATCTTTTACCTGGGAATAAGGTTTGATCCATTCAAGGCGCTTTCCCTGCTCTGCCCAGAACGATTCATTGTCATCCTGCGACTGCTGATAAAGCGCTTGATAACGGTCTTGATCGATATTAGTGCGGGCTTTAGCCTGCGCGTGAATGGGATAAACTTTTTGATTACTCATGAGATGTCTCCGGTCCTTGTAGAGCCTCACTATTCAGAGTCTCTTTTTATTCTTTATGAGTCACCGGAAGAGTCGACTAAAGACGCATACTTGATTGATTCTAATAAACTTTCCAGTGGTATATCTTCAGCTGAGGAGCGAATTGCTCGCGCTAGAACTTGTTGATCACCAAAACCAGAAGCGTCATAACGGGCTTTGGATTGTCTGAGCTTTATCGACTGGCGGTATTCATCCAAACCGATGCGTTCATAATCAGACAATAACAATTGTTTTTGTTCTTCACTCAACTGATCAGGATCCAGAGAATGCAGCAAGCTATGAAGAAGGTCAACTGCTGCATTGCCCAGACGATCACCAAAACTGTAAATACACCCAGACAACAAAGTCACCATCTGTTCGGGTGTTGTATTTTTATCGCTAAAGAAGTTATTTAAACGAAGCCGTAGATCGACCCATGCATCTTCAGAATGCTCTGATAGCGGCTCCTCTACTAGCTCTGCTTTTTGCTCAACATAACGTTCAACGCTAGCTTCAACGCCGGAATCCAAAGCATTGTCTTCAACATGGATCTCTGATTCAGGAGACAAGTCGCCTTGAGCTTCCCGAACTTGGTCAAGCAAGGTTTGTTCATAACTCGAGACCGCTCTTTTATTCCCCTGGGATTGCTCTCCTGCCGAGCTAAAGCTTGCCATTTGCTCACGCAGCTTATCAAAAGAGCCCGGTTTATGAAGAGACGTCGTTTTTCTTGTCGAAGCCGCTTGTTTGGCCGCGATGCTTTTCTGTGGGCGAGCGACTTGTCGCTCTACTACTTTTTGCCAATAGGCGCTAAAGGCCAAACGCGGAACGCCTGTCTGGCTAAACAGGTCATCTATTTTTTCTGCTAAGCGATAAAAACAACGAGCGGAAGGATCGGTTTTAGGATAAAGCGCAACAGGACGCTGCAAGCTGACTGCCGCTCGCATGCTTTCATCCATCCATACCGAGCCCAGGTATTCTGTATTCAGGTCCAGATACTTACTAACGGCTTGTGAAAAGCGCTGAAAGACCTTCTTAGCTTGCGCCGCATTAGAGACCATATTGACAACAATCTGAACCTTTCGCCGATAACCGCGGCGTTTGAGCACCTTAAGCAGAGAGAACGCATCAGTTAAAGAGGTTGGCTCGGGGGTCACCACAACGACAGCAACTTGAGACGCGGCAATAAAATGAAGAACGGTTGGAGAAATACCCGCGGCTGTGTCGACCATCATATAGTCATAATGAGGCTCAATTGCACGAATAGAAGTCACCAGCCTTTGTTGCTGCCCGACATCCAACTCAACACACTGAGCGAAACCCGATGCTCCTGGAATGACCTGGATACCCTCGGGCCCTTCGAGCACGATATCCTGAATCGACTTTTCACCCGTGAACAAATGCTCCAGCGTATAGGCGGGATAGAGCCCCAACATGATATTGGTATTAGCTAAGCCGGTATCACCATCTAGCAAGCACACTTTGGAGCCGCTTTTTGACAAAGCAATCGCCAGATTAATTGAAACACTCGTCTTACCTACACCACCTTTTCCGCCAGTGATCGCGATTACACGGGGTATTTTATTCTTGTCTAGCATCACCGCAAAAAGGCCTTTCAAGGTAACAGTTTTAATACTAAATTCAGTGCGCTTGCCCTGCAGGCAATACGTTTTAGGTTCAAACAAACACATTACCATGCGCACATCATGAACTCGCCCATTCTACCGACTTTAAGATAGATAAAACACCAAATCACGCACAACAACCAAGTAGTATTTTTCTAGTAGCAAATCTCACCTTTAAACAATTACTTAAAAAAAGTGCAATAAATGTTTAATTTGTAAAGAGTATTGTCTAATATATGCTCAATAATAACGTTCTTNAAAAGACGATTTTTTATCATAAAAAGCCATGACTACAGACAACACACAACAAATAATGAACGAATTGAAGGTAAATAAGCTACCTTCTCTTCCTCATGTATTGGTTGAAATGCTGGAAGCTTGTCAGGAAGACGGCGCAACCTTTCAGCGAATGTCACAAATAATTAGTCATGATGCTGCGATCACCGCACGCGTTATATCCCTGGCAAATTCGTCGTTCTACAATCGCGGAACCGAAATAAAAAGTATTGAGCGCGCTCTACTTGTTTTGGGTACCGATACAATCAAGACGATTGTTATCACTGCGGCGGTACAACAATTCTTCTCGGGCTTTAAGAGTCAACACCTCGTTTTTTTGAAACAGTTCTGGAAGCACTCTCTGAGCACAGCTTTAATTGCAAAAGCATTAGCGATCCTGACCAGCTACCCTAATCCTGATGAAGCCTATCTGACTGCATTGCTTCACAACATCGGGGAGGTGGTTCTCGACAGTCACTTTCCACAAGAGTATGCAGAACTTCGTAGTAAGCCAGAGGTTCTTACTCATAAGCTCTGTAAATTTGAGCAAGAAGCATTTTCAGTTGACCATACTCAAATAGGAGCATGGCTCGCAAAAGAGTGGAACTTAAGTAGCTTTGCTGTTGATGCGATTGAGTTCCATCACGCCGAGCCTGAATCTATTCAGGATGCTCATCACCTGGTTAAGCTCATATACCTTTCAAGCCAGTTAGGCACTTTTCAGCAGGATTATTTCTCAGGCGACAGTTTCGCAGACTTGGGTTACCAATTATTTGAACTAAACAGCGCACTACTAAAAGAAATTGTCTTTAAAGTCGAAGGCGATGTTAAAGAAATGGCCAAGACTCTAAATATCGAAATAGACATTCAAGCCGACATAGATAGTGAAAACGATAAAAAAGCCCAAGTAAAGCTGGCCGAGCAAGTCCGAAAGATTGGTCTTATCCAGAATGTTAGCACTGAACTGAGTCACGCCCAAAACCGAGATGAGCTAGGAAGGTCACTACGCACGAGCCTTGAGCTACTTTTTGGTTTTAGCCAAAGCGAAGTCTACTGGTTTAACCCCGAATCTAAAGAGCTCGTTTCAGGCCAGGCACATGGCGACAATGAAGTACCTATTAAAGTGAAACTAAGTAATGAGCGCAGCCTAGTCGCGCAGTCAGCCGCAAGAAACCAGGTAATGTGCTCACTTGACCACAATATTGAGGCCTCAAGCTCAGCCAATGACTCAAACAACTTATCAGTTGTCGATCAGCAGATAACTAGGGGACTCAATAGCACGGGTATTGTTTGCTGTCCGATTCGGACTCATGAAGACTTATTTTGCGTATTGGTGATTGCCTGTGAACACTCTCTGAGCCAAAGCTCACACCAAATACGTTTATTAAAGTACTTTACCGAGGAAATGGCCCAGGCTTGCAGTAAGACCACGGAAAAAATTACACGCATTGAGAGCGATGCCAGCACTGAAGCTATGGCACAGCGAGCCAGGGAAATAGCCCACGAAGCCAACAACCCCTTAAACATCATTAATAACTATTTGGTCTCTTTGTCTAACAAACTAACGGGGCCTGCAGAAAGTTACGAGCAACACGAGCTAGCTGAAGAGCTTGATATTGTCAGAGAAGAACTAAATAGAACAAGTCAGATTATTTTACGTTTACGCGACCTAAAACAAGAAGCCGTCGAAACACAGTCCGGCGTCGACATTAATACCGAAATCAAGAATCTTTGCACCTTATATGAGCATTCTTTATTCGTCTTGCACGACACTTCCTATCAGCTAGACTTAGATCAGGACTTGAAGCGAATCGGCACGAAAAGGAACCAGTTCAAGCAAATCATTACAAATCTGATTAAAAACGCCTCGGAAGCAATGCCTGAAGGCGGCATTATTTTTATCAGCACGGCAGCCAATATCAACCTTAATGGCCAGGGTTACGTAGAAATCCTGATCAAGGACCAAGGCCCAGGCCTGCCAGAAGAAATAGCAAAAAGCCTTTTTAAACCTGTTACCTCAACAAAAGGTGACGGACACTCAGGCTTGGGCCTGAGTATTACCAAAAACCTCGTCAGGGATGCTAAAGGTACCATTAGTTGTAGAAGCAACGAAAAAGGAACGACGTTTCAAATCTTTCTTCCTCAAGAAAGCCTATAGTCCATGTGTATGGAAGCGACTATAGGAGAGGAATATGGAGCAGTAATGAACGTAGTGATTACGTAGTGGTCAAGAGTTAGCATGAAAATACAAAAAACAGAGCAGAATCTAAGTCTGCAAACTGAACAAGCCTGCATTCTTATCGTCGACGATGAGTATCGCCTACTTAAAAGTCTTGAGAACCTTCTACTCAACAAAGGCTATCAAGTTGTTTGCGCACATGGTGGCCTGCAGGCCTGTGAAAAGCTATCATCAGAAGACTTTGATCTAGTTCTTCTTGATCTGAATATGGCTGATCTCAATGGTCATCAAGTGATGGACTTTATCACTCAAAAAGAAATCGATGTTGCAACAATTGTTGTCAGCGGCGAGTCTTCTTTTTCTGCGGTAAGCAAAGCTTTACGACGTGGCGCGTATGATTACTTGCGTAAGCCCTATGACCCTGAAGAACTGCTTTCTACCATGGAAAGCGCCCT
The DNA here is from genome assembly GCF_001635315.1 of Oleiphilus sp. HI0123. Classification (NCBI taxonomy): domain Bacteria; kingdom Pseudomonadati; phylum Pseudomonadota; class Gammaproteobacteria; order Oceanospirillales; family Oleiphilaceae; genus Oleiphilus; species Oleiphilus sp. HI0123. The sequence goes on along the minus strand of NZ_LWGE01001633.1, from coordinate 5,567 downwards.
GCAGAAGGTGATGCTTGAAAAAGCACACCACGCTATGCAATCGAGACTACAAAAATCTGAAGAACTTCACCGCTACATCGTTAACAGTTCTCCTGATATCGTTTTCATGCTCGACAAAAGTGGTCGATTCACTTTTCTGAACAACAAAGTAGAAAGCATTCTTGGTTATAAGAAAACAGACTTAATCGGCCGAAACTACCTGGATATTATTGAAGAGAATGACCTGGAGCGTGCCAGCTATCTATTTGAGGAACAGTTCGGTAAAAAACAGGATACCTGGTCTTCAGAGTTGCGCCTGAAAGCTAAAAAATCAGACCATACAGCGCGCTATTTTGAAGTCACTTTCTTCCCTATTGAGCGTAAAGTAAGAACCTCAGTTACAGACATTTCCGGAAAAAAGAAAACGCTTACCAAAGTGATTGGCACCTATGGAACAGCTCGTGACATTACCGAGCGAAAAGAAGCCGAAGAGTTTATTAACTTTCAGGCCTATCACGACCTTCTTACACGCCTCCCGAACAGAGCGCTGTTTAAAGACCGTCTAAACATCTCTATCGCGCAGGCCAAACGAAACAAGAATCATGTCGCCGTCATGTTCCTGGATCTGGATCGCTTTAAAGTGGTCAACGATACTTTGGGGCACGCTATGGGCGACCGCTTATTGCAGTCTGTGGCCCTTCGCCTTGAAAGCTGCGTCAGAAAGTGTGATACCTTATCTCGTTTTGGTGGAGATGAATTCACCCTACTTCTGCCATCAATTTCTTCGCCTGAAGATGCCAGAACCATTGCCAAGAAAGTCATTTCAACACTCAAAGCCCCTTTCGACCTGGGTGAGCATGAAGTATTTGTCGGCGTAAGTATTGGTATTGCCGTCTACCCTAATGGCGGGAACACGGTTGACCAGCTCATCCAAAATGCCGATGTTGCTATGTACCATGTAAAGGGACGCGGTAAAGATGGTTACCAGTACTACAGCGAAGATATGGCCATCCACACCTCAAATCGTTTGAGCCTGGAAAGAGACCTTAGAAACGCACTGGAACGTAACCAGTTCAAAGTTTATTATCAGCCTCAAATTTCTGCCAAGACAGGTAAGACCATCGGTGTTGAAGCGCTGGTAAGATGGCAGCATCCTGAGCGTGGTCTAATCTATCCTGGCGAGTTTATTCCTTTAGCCGAAGAAACCCGACTAATGTCTGATATTAGCGACTGGGTACTGCATTCGGCCTGTAAAGAAATTAAATCCTGGATCGACAGCGGCCAAAGTGACATTCGCTTATCAGTAAACTTCTCACCTCTCCAGGTTGAACACCCGCGCTTTGTACAGCGTTTACTATCCAGCTTGCGCCAGGCAGATTTCCCGCCCGGAAATCTCGAAATCGAGCTCACTGAAAATGTTATTATGAACGACCTTGAGAATATGACTCAAAAACTCAGACAACTCTCTGAGCATGGCGTCACCATTGCCATTGACGACTTTGGCACGGGTTATTCATCACTGAACTATATTCATAAACTGCCTATTCATACTTTGAAAGTAGACCAGTCCTTCATCAAGGATATTGAAGATACACACGATGATGCCTGCATCGTTAATGCTATTGTATCCATGGCCCACGGCCTGAAACTCAATATTGTTGCCGAAGGCGTCGAAACCGAGACTCAACTAAGTTACCTAAAGTCTTTGGGCTGCCAGGAGATTCAAGGCTTCTATTTTGGTAGAGCCGTTCCAGGCCGTGACGCACTTGAACAGATTAACAACAATGCGAGCCAGCTTATTGAGATATAAGCTGGCCTTTTTCCTCAGAACATCCATAATAATGCAAAGCCTTATAGTCAAACCTGCCTCTTCTCTTTGAAAGCTCAAACCATGTTAGACAAATACAGATTAATTGGACGTTCCTACGACACTTTAAGCAAACTATATAGCGGCAATGCTATACAGGAATGCCGCTTAGCGATGCTTGATGAAGAACTCGTCAAGACTGGTAGTAAAGTCTTATTTGCTGGTGCGGGACAAGGTGATGATGCCATTAGAGCAGCTGAACTCGGTGCTGAATCGACATTAATTGATTTATCACCAACAATGATGGATACCAACCTCAAACTTATTGAGAAGCACCCCGATAAGGAGTCACTCAATATTAAACCTATCCTTGGTGACATACTCAAGCATGAAGCAAAAGCTAATTATGATGTCGTGGTTGCCAACTTCTTTCTAACAGTATTTGAGAAAGACAAAATGAATGCGGTGTTAGACCACCTGATCAAACTGTGTAAACCAGGTGGCTACGTGATTATTGGTGATTTTAAAACTGCCAGTGGCAATATATTTCAAAAGACTGCTCAGCAAGCCTACTGGCTAACCGCCGCAACGGCTTTCTTTGCGGTCGCAGGCAATGCTATTCATGGCCTTTACAATTACGCAGACCTACTTGAAAAGAAGGGTTTGAAGCTCTGTAAAGAGCAGACTTTTAGCGTACTGGGCCAACCCGCATTTCAGTCCATACTGGCCGAGAAACAGTGAAGCTGGTATTGAGCTAAGCCCAAGGCTTGTAATGATTCCGAGAACACCTCTTCATTAGGCGTCATCTCAGAAAAATAAATCTGATGAATCGCGTTCTTTGTAGAGAGATCTTGCCCTGGAATAACCCCCTGCTCACCAGCCAACAAATGCTGCACTCGCTTTGCAATCGCTTCACCGGAATCTACCCAGCTTACCTGGGGAAGCAAGGCACTAAGCTGATCTTTAAGTAAAGGGAAATGAGTACATCCCAAGACAACCACATCTACCCTTGAGCCATCGACTTCTTGTTTAAACGGTGCCAGCACTCGAGCAAGAAGTGCTTGATCAACTGGGTAACCCGACAAGTGCATTTCGGCTTGTTCAACAAGCTCACTGCTACCAATTCGAACCACGCAACAATGACTTGCATAGTCCTTAATTAATTGATCTGTATATTGGCGCTTAACCGTTGCCGGAGTCGCTAATAACCCTATCACCGCGCTTTGGGTCATCTGGGCTGCGGGCTTTATAGCGGGTACAACGCCGACAAAGGGCACATCAAACTCCGCCCGTAAATCCGGCAGGACTAGGGTGCTAACAGTATTACAAGCCAGAACAACCAGCTCTGGCTTATGTTGGAGCAACATTGCCGAGACAACTTCTCTTAAGCGTTGCCGAAGCACCTGCTCCGGCAACAAACCATAAGGGAAGTAAGCGTCGTCTGCAAAATAGATAATTTGCAACTCTGGCATTGTCGCCAGAATCGATTGGCAGACACTCAAGCCCCCTACTCCGGAATCTAGTACCAGAATCGAGCGAGCAGCGGGCGACTGTGTCAAAGGGTGAGGCCTTTTAGCGCTGCACAGAACGCTTGCGCATTGCGACAAATAGCGCAAACAAGCAAACTAGTACAGGCACTAAAAAGATATTAATCAACTTCAAACGCGTACCCAAGTTTTCAATATCCTGGTCCAACTGATGCTGAACATCTCGCAACTGTTTACGAATTTTAAGCTTCTCAACCTGAAAGCTTTCTAACTCTTGGGCTTGCTCATCAGTAAATAGAGCACCATCACCTTCACCCCGTAAACGCTCCAGATCCATCAGCTTACTCTCAGTTGCCTGAAGCTCTTCTTCGAGCAACTCTTGCTGCTCCAGGAAGCGCTCTTCAGCCGCCATACGTATATCTTCAACTTTATCAAAAGGACGATTAAAGCGCCCCTGACTACGAATTTGAATTAGCTCCGGATGCCCCGAAAAGTTTTCCAGAGCATTAACCAGGAAACTACCATTATCGGCCCAAGGCGTGGCAATCTGCTGACCAAAGAAATTCTGAACCTGAATCCACAGTCGATCTGTCAGTAGATCTGAATCCGCAACAATCATCAAGTTAAGCGCCTCACCTTCGCTTATTTCCGGTAAAAGCGTTTCGCTAACTGTTTCGGTTTTCTGAACCTCTTCGGCATCCAAAGAGTCGCCCTCAGCATTTGGCTCATCGCTATCAGATAAGATCTGCTTCTGCACTGTTACACCTTCAGGAAAAGCGGTCTTCGCTTTCCCTGAAACTCTTACAGCAAGGGCATAGCGCTCGCCCGTTGGTTCAAAGTCATTCAATAAGTCTTGAGGGTCTTGCAGATTTGTTAAGAGCTCAGCTTTTTGTGGCATTGACTGTTCACTGCTCGATAACAAGACATTCACTTCCGTCTGACGGTCTTCAAGACTATCCAGGATACCCGCTGAAGACCAGTTCATGCTCTCTAATCCGAACAAGACAATGTCTTCGCCTGAGCTCGCCGTGCTCGGGTCCATCCCTAACAAGCCAATATGTCGCACCGGATTTCGGTTCTGTCCAAGCCCGACAACCATAGAGTTTGCGAAGTCAGTCACGATCACATCTTCGCGCAACTGGAGACCCCAGCCAGGCAGCAACTTATTAAGATCTGAACGTTGTACAGAAGGAATTCCGCTTTGTCCGGCAAGTGCCTCAGAGTACGGGTCGAGAAATACCAAGGTTCTCCCACCCTTCAGGACAAACTGATCTATCGCAAACAACAAACTATCTGAAAGGTTTTGAGGTGCAACAAGCAAGAGCACATCCACCTCAGGAATTTCGGTGGCATTGTCTTCTATCCATTCCAGTTCAAAGCCTTCCTGCATATATTCGACAATCGACCAAGCTGGACGTGTCTGTCGAGTCATATAATCAAAGCCGCCATTGATTTCCACGCCACTATAAATTCCGACTTTAGGCAAAGCCGTCTTTGACAGAGACGAGATCAAACGCGTCAATTCATACTCAAGGAATGCCTCTTTGTCTGGCTGCATAAATGGAATCACTTCTTCTGCGCCGTCTTCATTCTGTACACGCAAGCCAAAGTAAATTTCGTCACCTCGGGAACCTGCTGGCACGCCTTGCAAGCCAGCCAAGGAAGCTTCATCTTCAGCTTCCGAGAAAGGCACAGGATCTACTTTTTCGAAGCTGAGCTTCCCGTCAGATAGACCTACATACTCTTGCAACAATTCTTCGACTCTTTGAGCATAAGTCCTTAAAGCAGGAAGCTGTGAACTCGCTTTATCAGAAAAATACAAGGTTAAGTTCACGGGCTTATCAAGACTTTTAATTATTTTCTTAGTGCCGTCAGACAAGGTATACAAACCATTTTCAGTCAAATCCCAGCGAACACCGCTTAGCAGTTTGGAGCTCACGAGAATCACCACAAACATGGCAATAAATACAATCAATAAACCTTTAGATGATTTTAAATTAGTCATGTCTATCTCCCCTTAATCCGCTTTCTTCATATCAACGACCAAAACAGTGGCATAGAGCCAGGCCGAAATGAGCACAAGAAAATAAACAAAATCGCGCAAATCAATAACACCACGGGATATCGCATCGAAGTGAGTCAGGAAGCTTAGGTTAGCGAAGCCATCAACCAACCACAACGGCGCCCAAGACGAGAAAACATCCTGAACAATTGGAAACCCTGCTACCACCATTAGAAAGCACACCACCAAGGTTAGAATAAAGGCAATTATCTGGTTTTTCGTTGTTGCTGAC
>NZ_LWGE01001632.1:0-1230 GCF_001635315.1 Oleiphilus sp. HI0123 | reverse complement strand
ACCGTACCTTAGCGCTCAGGTATGGAGTGATGAATGCTGAAAATGGAGTTGAGAAAAATACGATTAGACTTGTTAAACAGGGGCTTGTTCAAGGTTTTGAGGGTCGTGGTCATTATTATGCTGAGCTCTGTGATTATGAAAACACGAAGGTCAGAGTTGTTATCAACGAGGGCTCTGATTACATCAATACTTTTTATCCGTTAAGTGACGAGGAATGGTTCCAAAAATATGAAACATTAGAAAAGTTATTAAAGAATAACGATTCGTTTACTTTAAAGGAGCTAGCAAAATACCATATAGATGTTGTTGTAATTCCAGGGTTAAAAGCCTCATAAGGTCAATGCTTAAGTTAAACCTTATTAGTCAAGTTTGCAGCGTGCATTGGTTATCCAGGTCCAATGCTTATAGCTGGTTTCTCTTTTGGTTCTATTTGTGTGTCTATAACACCAAACACTCGTGTCCCTCACTTGTCCCTAACTTTGTTGCAGGCTGCACAGTAATATTATTTCCAATTCAACGAGTAGACGAAAAAGTTTATTCGTAATAAGAACCGAGCACTAATCTGAAATAAAAGGAAGTAAACATGGCAAACCTGGAATACGTAACAAGCAATAAATTAACAATAGAAGCAGATGCGCAAAAAAGAAAAAGTCGTAAAGGGGTTATGATCGTCGGCCTGATATTAGCGCTAGGTGCCTTGTTTTTACACCCAGTAGCGGCAGCCATAGTCATGGTTTTTGCTCTGATTTCTTGGGGCTCCCAAAACGGCAGTCAAACTCTTAGAGCTGGAGCAGTTGGTGAAGACATAACCATGAATGTGTTAAGCCATTTACCTGACTCATACACGATTTATAACCAAGTGGACCTACCGAACGAAAAGTCACGAACGGGCTTTAACGAGGCTGATATTATTGTAATGGGGCCCGATACAGTTTTTGTGATTGAAGTGAAACACAATAACGGCTCAATTTATGGAACAGAAGGTGATAAAGATTGGCATGTACAAAAGGTAGGTCGAGGCGGTACGCCTTATTCTAAAACGATGCGTAACCCAATCGCACAAGTTAAGAAGCTCGTTTGGTTACTTTCTGATGATTTGAAGAAAAAGAACGGCCGAGCGTGGGTTCAAGGTGTGGTTGTATTCTCGAACCAAGATTCTTCTGTACGAGTTAGACATTCAGGGAATGTGCCAGTGCTTAATTTAAGCGAGTTAAATAGGTATATCCTGTC
>NZ_LWGE01001631.1:0-1211 GCF_001635315.1 Oleiphilus sp. HI0123 | reverse complement strand
AACATTTAGCTGAGGTGTATGATGCATCTCACCCTAGAGCCAGAAAACGAAATACAAAATAAGCATTATCATTTTTGTTTGTTTTACTAAGTAAATAATAACATTTGAATCGGTTCAAAAAGCTGGAGAACTCATGAGTAACCAGTCGGATTTAAAAAAAGAGCTAGAACGCTGGAAAGATAAGTATTTTGAGCAAGGTGAGTCTTTTGACGGCCAGAAAAAGCTCATTCAAGATTACGCCTCACTGATGCAGCGAATTCTGGTGCGTGTTAGCTTGGCGGCAGAGCACACTTCTGATGAATTAGATGGCGAGTTGGCTAGCTTGCGCAGTGCGGTGCGCAGTGCAACACCTGAAAAGAATGATCTCGAAAAGCGCCTTAAGCGTATTGATAAATTGATTCTTGCGGCGGACGAGAGCAAACAGCAAAACCTGAGAAAAGTAGCGAGTGCTTTAGAGAGTATTATCGATCAGCTATTGACTCTCAAGCTTCCTCGAAAGCAGAAAAGTGGGCTAAAGAAGCTCTTAAAGTCTATCGCCAAGCGTTCGTCAAATATTCAAGAATACCCAGCTATCCTGTCTGAGTATGCAAAACTCCAGTCTGAAGTCTTGTCGGTAATTGTTGACCCAGACAAAAAAGAGGCCGGTTTCTTAAGTCGTCTCTTGGGTGGCGGAAGTGATGAAAATGCAAGCGCTGATACGGCTTCGGGCGAAGATAGCTCCCTCAGCGAAGAGGACTTGGAGCTAGAAACGGACGATGCCAGCAATGCAGCAGAAGAGCTTGCTCCTGGCTTTTCTTCTGTTGCGCGGCATATTCGCAACACTTTGAGTAATCTACTGGACCAATTAGCGTTTCCAAGCAGTGCGACCAGAGAAGTAGCGAAACTGCGTGGTCAAATTGAAAAAGAGCTGGTTTGGTATGAACTTGGCCCTACTTTGGATGATTTGTCTAACTTGATCCTTTCGGTTGTGGGTAAAGGGCAGCGCGAGTTTAGTAACTTTCTGAAGGTGCTCGATGAGCGCTTGAGTAAAGTTCAGGACTTTTTGGTAGAGAGTCAGAGTATTGATGACACCTGGCAAGATAAAAACGAAAAATTTGATCAACATATGCGTGATCAAGTCGATGAAATGACTCAGCGTGTGGGAAAAGCTGTCGATATAGATGATTTGAAACGATCTATTTCGGAGCACTTGGACAGCATATCCAGTGCTG
>NZ_LWGE01001630.1:0-2845 GCF_001635315.1 Oleiphilus sp. HI0123 | reverse complement strand
CGGCGTTGAGGCGGTGCGGGAAAACTCTTCAGAGATGACGGTGATGGAGCGAATGGCTTTGGCCCTAGATGGCTTGCTTCATTTGTTAAGGCAGGTTTCCTTTAAAGGTTTTGTGGTGACCGGCATGTTGTTACTGATAATCGTCTTGTCAGCAATTGGTGTTGTGTACTCTTCTCACTTGAGTCGGCAGCTATTTGCAGAGCAAGCAATTTTGCTAGAAAAAAATGATCAGCTTCAGCTCGAGTGGGCGCAATTGTTATTAGAACAAAGTGCATGGAGCTCGCCTAATAGAATTGAGTCAGTGGCGCGCGAAAGCTTGGGTATGGAAGTGCCAGAAACTGAAAAAATCCAGTTAATTTACTAACTATAAATAAAAGAGTGCTGATTAGTGAATCGCTCAAAAGACATTTCTAAAAGCAATTTAGCCTGGCGGTATTGGTTTCTGCTGGGCTTTTTGGCTTTGTGTGGTCTCGCACTTTTTTATCGTGCGATAGACTTGCATGTTTATGAGCAGGCATTTTTAGCAGAGCAGGGTGATGCACGTACTATTCGCTTTGAAACGCTGGATGCTCATCGTGGCGTAATTATGGATCGCCATGGTGTGCCTTTGGCGGTTAGCGCTCCGGTTGAAACGGTTTATGCAGATCCTCGTTATCTGAACTTGAATGTTGCCCAAGCTAAAGCCTTGGCTGAAGCGCTTGGACAAAGCTATGAGAAACTGGCCGACAAGCTAGAGCGCAGCAAAAATAGGCACTTCATCTACCTTAAGCGAAAAATGGCGCCTCATGAAGTAAGCAAAGTGCTTGCTTTAAATTTAGATGGGATCTATAGCAAACGAGAATACAAGCGATACTATCCAGCGGGTGAAGTGGCTGCTCATGTTGTCGGTTTTACTAATATTGATAAGCACGGCCAGGAGGGGATTGAACTCTCCTATGATGACTGGCTAAGCGGCGAACCGGGAAAGCGCAGAGTCCTGAAAGACAGAAAGCAGCGAGTGATCAAAGATTTTGGTGCTGTAAAAACAGCTAGCCCAGGAAAGGATATTCGTTTGAGTCTAGATATGAGGATTCAATATCTGGCTTATCGAGAACTCAAGGCTGCCGTCGAGACTCATAAAGCGAAAGCCGGGTCGATAGTCGTACTCGACATTCACTCAGGCGATGTTTTAGCGATGGCAAATCAGCCCTCCTATAACCCAAATAATCGTAGCAATATAAATGTTGCGCATTTGAGGAATCGAGCGATCACCGATGTATTTGAACCGGGCTCGACGATGAAGTTAGCAACGATAGCCGCGGCATTAGAGACAAACAAATACACACTGAATACCCGCCTGGATACATCTCCGGGTTATTTGCGTTTAGGGCGTAAGTCAATTCGAGATCACAGAAACTACGGTGAGCTAAGTGTCCTTAATATTATTGCCAAAAGTAGTAATGTTGGAACCAGTCGTATAGCGCTGGATCTTAGTGGTGATGTCGTTTGGGATATGTTTAGCCGGCTTGGTTTTGGGCAGGGAACGGGAATTGGCTTTCCTGGAGAGAGTATAGGTTCTTTGCCAGACTCTTCGCATTGGCAGCCAATTGAAGTTGCAGCCATGTCTTATGGTTACGGTCTGAATGCTACCGCACTGCAACTTGCCCAAGCTTATATGATATTAGGGAATGGTGGTGTAAAGCACCCTTTGGGTCTTGTTTATCGTGAAGAGCATTACCCAGGAGAGCAGATTTTGAGCTCGGATGTTTCTGATTCCTTGAGAAAAGCTATGAAGGCTGTTGTTGCCAAGGGTGGAACAGGAACGCGAGCGCAATTGCCAATGTATGAAGTCGGAGGCAAAACGGGCACTGTTCACAGTGTAGGAAGCTCGGGTTATGAAGAGAGCCAGTACAAAGCGCTGTTTGCCGGCGTCGCGCCAATAGATAAACCCGAAGTCGCCATGGTGGTAGTGATCGATGGTCCGCAAGGTGCGGAATATTATGGTGGTGAGGTTGCGGCGCCAGTTTTTTCACGAGTTGTGAATGGCACGATGCGCTTGCTTGATGTCAGCCCCGATAAAGAAAGTTCAGCCTTGTCTTCTGGCAAATCAATTTTAGCGAGCAGAGGGTAGTATGCAAAATATCTATGCTCACTCATTGGTTGATTTGCTCCGAGGTATTTGTAATGTGCCTGCAGCGCTGGATACACGAGTTTCAGGTATTTCGATCGATAGTAGAAAAGTTCAAAAAGGTGATGTGTTCATTGCGATTGCTAGTGATGAAGCTCAGCTTGAGCTGTACGTTGCAGAAGCTATTGAACGCGGTGCAAACGCAGTACTACGCGATGGAAATACTAACTGCCGAATATATGAAGATAAAGCAGCGATAGAGATCTGCTTGCAGGGCCTTCGCCAGAGTATGGGAGAGATAGCGGCTCGCTTCTTCTTTAGGCCAAGTGAAGAAATTAAAGTAATCGGTGTCACCGGTACGAACGGCAAGACCTCAGTAGCAAACTACCTTGCCTCTTACATATCCCAAGGACCGCATAAGTGTGGCGTGATGGGAACCTTGGGTTATGGCTTGCTTGGTGAGGAGACGGAAGCTCTGGTTGCGACCGGTTACACGACACCCGATGTGATCGAGGTGCATCGGCATTTGGCTAATATGCGTGACGCGGGTGCAAAGTTTGTAGTGATGGAAGTATCTTCGCACGGCTTATGTCAGAACCGGGTAGATGGCGTCCAGTTTTATGGAGCAGTGTTCACCAATTTGACTCGTGATCACTTGGATTACCATGGTTCAATGTCCGACTACGCGCAAGCCAAGCAGAAGCTATTTCAGAACACGAGCTTGGCCTTTGCAGTACT
>NZ_LWGE01001629.1:0-5098 GCF_001635315.1 Oleiphilus sp. HI0123 | reverse complement strand
CGCTCTTTGAATATTCAATAAGACAGAATCTTGTTTGGTGTAATTTTGTTTAAACTCTGCCTCGCTAGTAAATTCCTCGCGAACTCGCTGCAAACACCGTTTTATTGTTGCGAGTTTATTCAGTATGACATCATCCATGCTTCATTCCTTTAAGCTGAGCGACAAAGTCAGCCATAATCGCTTCACGCCCCTCTTGTAAACGGCCATACATGCTGAGAACACGCGTTTCGAAAGGCATCGCAGCGTCACAAGCATCATACAGCAACTGACCTCGCTCTATAATTTGCACATTCAAAACCGTGGTCGATTGAAGCAAGTCAATCAAATCAACTTCTGCACAACAGGTATTTGCCAGGAGCTCTTTAAGCTCCCATAAGGTAGATACGGGTATTTTTTTCTCTGCCATGACTGCGATATCCCAGTCACTCGAAGGTCGAGCTTCATTAGTAGCTCTTGAGCCAAAGAGGTAAATCAATTTAACACTTGGTAGATGTTTTTTTATTAGAGAAACCAGCTCGGAGTTTTCCATATCGCTTAAACCGTTTCAGTGGCTTTGTCATTTTATGATCTAGATAATAGACAGAATAACACGAGTGATAGGATCTTGCTTATGACGGCTTTGATATTTTTATTTCTCTGTGTAGGCCGCAGGCCTTTCTGTGCACTCTGTGGTGAACCTGCTTTTGTGTTTTGATCTTTAAGGGACAAACATTTGAACCACAGAGGGCACCGGGCGCTTCGCTGCACAGAGGAAGGAATTGAGACACATCTAAAAAAAGCTTTGATCTTTTCTCTGTGTAGGCCGCAGGCCTCTCTGTGCTCTCGGTGGCAAATCATCTTTTATGTTTTGATCTTTAAGGAACAAACACTTGAACCACCGAGGACACCGAGCGCTTCGCTGCACCGAGGAAGTGATTAAGAAATACTAAAAAGCTTTTTATCTTTTCTCTGTGTAGACCGTAGGCCGCTCTGTGCTCTCTGTGGTGAATCGTCTTTAGTATTTTGACCTTAAAGACTTAAAAGTGATTGAGCCTGCTTATCGTATGACCTTTGAACAGTAAGCAACATTTCTACTAATTCAATTGCCCTATTAAGTGCAGACGAGAACTCCTCATTATCTTCAACATAATCATGAACCAAACGATTTCTAAGATTTCTCGCCTCTATCCACTGTTCGACCGAAGCAATTAATCCAAGCTTTTCCATTCGTCCCAAGTTATTGATTGCAGAACTTGGCGTTTCAAGCATTTGTTTTAATAACTCGGGAGTACACTTATCACCTAAGTGATCTTGAAGCCTGCCAAACCTTGCGACAAACGCATCGACCCGCTCAGCCATATCTAGATCATCTTCAAGACCAGCAACCCATTGGGGATTAACTTCTTCAGATTTTAAGCGGCTCCACGTCAACTCCAAGTGCTTTGCTTCCTTTTCTGCCACTTTAATCAAGTGTCGTAAACGGTCTTTATTATTACCCATTAAAATAATCCTTCTCTATTTTTTATTTAGAGCGCTATTCCTTGCGCTTTAGCTTGCTTATGAATAGTTTGATACGGCGTTAGTGCATCCACCAAAATCACATCTATTTTTTGATCGCCGATTGCCATCTGAATTTTTGCCGCGATTCGAGCAGCGGCCGACGCCCTATTTTCAATTTGTCGCGCCGTCTCAACAAAAAGGTCGATATCCCCCCCCTTTGCGGAGTCATCTACTCGTGAACCAAAAAGAATCACCTCTGCCTCAGCGCCTAAAACTGCCTCTACAGATTCTTTAATTTTTGATACTTGAAATGAACTTAGCCGCACAGCCTACCCTCAACAATTCTTAGTGTTGTCAGTATAACAGGGAAATACTGAGAGCGTGCTTAAGGCGCTTTTAAGAAAACGCTTTCTTTTCTCGGTGCAGGCCTCAGGCCGCTCTGTACCCTCTGTGGTAAACCGTCTTTTATGTTTTGATCTTTAATTAAGGGATAAACCGATGAACCACCGAGGACACCGGGCGCTTCGCTGCACCGAGGAAGGGATTGAGACACATCTAAAAAAGCTTTTATCTTTTCTCTGTGTAGGCCGCAGGCCGCTCTGTGTCCTCGGTGGTGAACCGTCTTTTATGTTTTGATCTTTAAGGGATAAACCGATGAACCACCGAGAGCACCGGGCGCTTCGCTGCACAGAGGAAAAGATTGAGACACACTATAAATTTTTTTACCTTTTCTCTGTGTAGGCCGCAGGCCGCTCTGTGATCTCTGTGGTGAACCTGCTTTTGTGTTTTGATCTTTAAGGGATAAACCGATGAACCATAGAGGACACAGAGCGCTTGCTGCACAGAGAAAGTGTCAGCTTTACTCAAATATCAAATCTGCCCTGAAGATCACTAATTAGCTTTTGAGCAAAGTTCACTATTAGGGGAATATTATCTTTTGACAGATTAATTGCTTGGCTAAGCTGCCCTGCATCTTCAATGTATTCGTGAATCATTTGATTCCGAATTCTTCTTAGCTCTAACCACGTATCACTGCTTTCCAAATAGCCAAGCTTTTCAGCTCTATCCAGATTATCGATCGCGACACCTACTTTTTCTTGCGTAGCCTTGAGCCATGCAACCAACAACTTATCACCAACCGTATCTTGCAGGCGGCAGAAGCGCCCCACATAGGCCTCGAGCACCTCAGCCAAGTCAGGGTTAGTATCTAACTGCGCCGCCTTTTCCTCGTCAAAACCACCTGCAAATAGCTTTCCTTCAGAGTATTGTAGATGAGTAATTTCTTTTGACACGATTCGGCACAGATACCGTAGCCTTTCTAACTGACCTTGATCTAGGGTCATAACTTAATCCCGGTTTCTTTTGCTATGGTATGTATTGGCGAAAGCTCTACACTTGGTGTTTGAAGTATCACATCGGTTTTACGCCCATGAAACAAGCGAGATACTTGCGTGCTTATTTTAGCCGCAACGAATACGAGTTCGTCGATATCGTGCTTTGACACCACGAGTAGGTCTATATCACCGCCCTTTGCATGATCATCCACTCGCGAGCCGAACAACCACACTTCTACGCCAGGATCAATTAAACTGGCAACGATACCTTTAATGGATTGCGCTTGCCCTTCTGTAATTCTCATTTCTGCAAATGACTCTAACTATAATTTAAAGCAGTGAATTTTCATGCCTTATCTTACTGGAAGGAATTAGACTTTGGTAGCCACATAGCGCTTCGCTGCACCGAGGACGGGATAGAGCCACATCTAAAGAAAGCCTTAATCTTTACTCGGTGTAGGCCGCAGGCCGCTCTGTGTTCTCGGTGGTGAACCGTCTTTTGTGTTTTGATCTTTAAAGAAAACCAATTGAACCACAGAGGACACCGAGCGTTTCGCTGCACAGAGGAAGGAATTGAGACACTTCTAAAAAAAGCTTTTTATCTTTTCTCTGTGCAGGCCGCAGGCCGCTCTGTGTTCTCGGTGGTGAACCGTCTTTTATGTCTTAATCTTTAAGGGATAAACCGATGAACCACAGAGGACACCGGGCGCTTCGCTGCACAGAGGAAGTGATTAAGAAATACTAAAAAGCTTTTTGTCTTTTCTCTGTGCAGGCCGCGGGCCGCTCTGTGTTCTCGGTGGTGAGTCGTCTTTTAGGATTTTGAACTTAGGAATTCAATATACCATGGCATCGCTTCGGAAATACCTTCTAGAATTCGATACTCTGGCGCATAACCAAGCTTTGCCTTAGCTTTGCTTGTATCGGCTTGCGAGTGCCTTACATCACCAGCTCGGAAGTCTCTGTAAATTGGCTCTTTCGAAACATCAACATCATTCTCAGCTAGTGCTTTTTGTATAGATACATACAAGTCATTCAAGGTTGTACGATCACCCAGTGCGACGTTGTACACTTCATCTTTAGCTTCGTCAGGTGCAGTGGCCGCAAGAATATTCATTTGCACAGTGTTATCGATATAGCAAAAGTCTCGACTTGTTTCGCCATCGCCGTTAACGAAGACATCTTCACCTTCAATCATTGAAGAGGTCCACTTTGGAATAACCGCTGCATAGGCACCATTAGGGTCTTGTCGCTTGCCGAACACATTGAAATAACGCAAACCAATCGTTTTGAAGTCATAGGTTCTGGCATACACACTGGCATATAATTCGTTTACGTATTTGGTTACCGCATAAGGTGAAAGCGGATTGCCGATATTTTCTTCTACTTTAGGCAGCGCGGGGTGGTCACCATAGGTTGAACTACTGGCCGCGTAGGTGAAGCTTTTTACCTGCTCTTCTTTTGCAGCCTGGAGCATATTGAGAAAGCCAGTGATATTCGCTGCATTCGTGGTAATCGGGTCTGCGATAGAACGAGGAACGGAGCCAAGCGCTGCTTGGTGTAAAACATAGTCAGCACCTGAAACCGCCTTCTGGCAGGTTTCGTAATCTCTGATATCACCTTCGATAAATGAGAAGTTCTGCCACTGATCAGACGCTACCAAGCCTTGAACTTCATCTAAATTGTATTGATGCCCAGTGGCGAAGTTATCCAAACCTACAACTTTTTGGTTTAGTTTTAGCAGTGTTTCTAGCAGGTTAGAACCGATAAAACCGGCAACACCCGTTACCAACCAGGTTTTGGGGCTGTCTGTTAGCTGCTGTTTTACATTTTCATAACTTGTCACGACACTTATTTCCTTTCTATTTAGAGTTGCTCAGGGTTGTTTGAGACAGGGGCGGTATTGTTAATTATTCAGTTTCCGGCAAAGGTATCCGCTAGCTTGAGAACAGTAACGATTAAGGCTATCAAGCCTATGCTCCAGCGCATATTCTTGTTTATCGCTTCAGATATCTTCAATTCAATTCGTTTTTCAAAAGCGTCCATTCTAGCTCCCATGAGTTCGAAGCCTTTGTTTACCTTTTGTTCCAACAACTTGAATTCGCCTTTCAGGCCGACAAACTCGCCTCTTAGGCCTGTAAAGTCACCTTTCAAATCAGAAAACTCACCTTTCAAGCCAGCAAATTCACCTTTCAAGCCAGCAAATTCACCTTTAAGGCTTGCCACACTATCGGTCACTTCATTTAATTTTTCATCTAAATGATTGATATGATTATATTGCGACTTAA
>NZ_LWGE01001628.1:0-1742 GCF_001635315.1 Oleiphilus sp. HI0123 | reverse complement strand
TTTACAAACGCCAACTTTTAAAAAAGCAGTAAAGAAATTAAAACCTAACCAGAAGAAAGACTTGGATAATGCTGTAAAAGAGCTTGTTAAAGACCCACTTTTAGGTGAGCAGAAACGAGGTGATCTTGCATTTCTTAGAGTTTATAAATTTAAGATGATTAAGCAACTTACGTTACTTGGCTATAGCTATGACGAAGGTGTACTTACCCTTGAGTTGATGGCATTAGGTTCACACGAAAACTTCTACAGGGATATCAAACGTACCTTTTAGTTTGGTGTGCCCCACGAAAAGTGGACAGTTATAACTACGCAACTAACGCAGTTCGATTTTCAAATTCAACAGGACTTATATTCCCTATAGCTGAGTGTCTTCTCTTTCGATTATAAAAGACTTCAATGTAGGTAAATATACCTGTTCTTGCTTCATCCATCGACTGGTAATTCTTTGCATAAATCAATTCAACTTTTAGTCGACTAAAGAAAGATTCCATCGGTGCATTATCCCAACAGTTTCCTTTACGACTCATACTCTGCTTAAGCTGACTATTCGCGACAAAGTCGACATAACCTTGTGCGCGATACTGAACACCGCGATCAGAGTGTAATATAAGGCCAGGTTTAGGTTTTCTTCTTGCGAGAGCAACACTTAGCGCTTTTGTCACGAGCGCCTCAGTCATCGTTTCATCAAGCGCCCAACCAACAATGCAACGTGAATATAAATCCATCACAGTAGCCAGATAAAGCCATTTATCCTTAACCCAGATATAAGTGATATCTGTCGTCCACTTTTCATTTGGATGTTTAGCGTTAAAGTCACGCCATAGAATATTTTCAGACACGTTTACCATCGTAAGGCTATGGCGGCTGTATTTAAAACCCTTACCGTTACGCGCCCTAATGCCTTGAGACTTCATAATGTTAGCAATGTAATTCTCTGAACAAGGGTAACCAAGATCGTTTAACTCTTTCGCTATTCTTCTCGATCCATAGCCAGCTTGCGTATTCCGGCGTATCTGATCATCAATTCTGGTATCTGATCACTGATTCTGGAAATCCAGAAAAAGTGATCGAATAAAACCAGAATCAATGGTCGAAAAGTTCCAGAAATGATGATCGGTTAAAACCAGAATGAGTGATCGGAATGGGCCAGAATCTGCAGCCAGCTTCAAAGTCTTCATAGGTATCCAACACTTTAGCTGTCATTAGTTGTCGACGTTTATCGCGGTCACAGATAGAACCCTTGCACCAATTAGCGTAACCAGTGCGTGAGACACGCATAACCCGGCACATTAAAGCCTTGGAATGCTGCTCTTCATACTCTTTGATAATGGCGTACTTCACTCTTGGTTTCTGGCGAAGTACGCCGCAGCCTTTTTTAGGAAATCCATTTCTTCTTGAAGCTGTTTATTCTCTCGCCTTAAACGACGAAGTTCTTCACTCTCATTTTTTGAGTAATCGACGCCATTAACAGAGTTGAATTGTTTATCAGATAAGCGCATAAATTGACGCTTCCAGTTCGCGATTTGTTGGGAGCTAATTCCAAGTTCTTTAGCAACTTGAGCTTGAGTGACGCCCGGTTTTTCGCAGCGTTTCACTGCTTCTTTTCGGAATTCTTCAGAGTAAGCTTGAGTTTTTTTACGTGCCATGAGCACCTCCACATAAGGTCTATATAACTATAGTAGGGTGTACACTAATTGTTGGGCACTCGGAAACCTAGACATAATGACTCCCCACGTCCCAAA
>NZ_LWGE01001627.1:0-2164 GCF_001635315.1 Oleiphilus sp. HI0123 | reverse complement strand
AGATGTTAACTCCAATATTACGATTAACGGTATATCAATAGATGTATCAACTAGCGCAAATATAGAGGATATTGCAAACCTACAGAGTGTTGCCAACTCAATAAACTTGAGCTCCGGTCAAACTGGAGTTGAGGCTATCTTTGACGGCAACCCAACAGTGGGTATCCAGCTTGTAGCACAAGATGGCCGCAACATCATTTTAGAAGACGACGGAGCTACTACCGAATCAGTCGGCTTAGGCGTTGATGGAGTCTATACAGGTACATTTACTTTAATATCTAGTGATGGAGGCCCGATTGAACTCGACAGCACAACCGGCTTTATATCCAACACGGGACTGGCAGTTGGCACGTTTAGCGGCAGCAATAGTGGCGCTATCGGATCTACAGTTGGCGCTAACGCCCTAGCAACGGGCGACCTTGTATTGAACGGTGTCCCTGTTGGCCCATCTCAGGCTTCATTTGATACAGCTTCCAGCGGAAACCAGTCATCTAGCGCCATATCTAAAGCAGAGGCAATCAATAAAGTAAGTGATCGTACTGGAGTTTCAGCTGAAGTTAACTCAACCATTGTTAATGGAGGTGCTATAACTGACGGTACAGGCCAAACAGGTAATGTTGATATTAACGGGGTCACGATAAACATTGCCTACAGCGCGAGCGACACCGCTACAGACATACAAAACACAGTTATCTCTGCTGTAAATAATAAAGCAGGTCAAACAGGTGTTACCGCTGAAGCGTTTGGAGCTACATTCAGACTAGTAGCTGAAGATGGTAGAAATATCGAGATTAGTAATTTAAACAACATTACCAACTCTGGTATTACAGCAGGAAGTACTCAAAGTACAATCACCTTACTGTCCGCTGGTAAGATAGAAGTATCGTCAATAACAGGTAACGTTCAACAAGCAGGGTTCGATATTGGAACGTATGGTTCATCTGAGAGCGGCCAGTTAATCAAGGACATTGATATCTCAACGGCTGATGGTGCCATACTAGCCATTTCAGCAATTGATAATGCGCTAACTGCTATCAACTTCCAGCGGGCAAACTTAGGTGCTATCCAGAACCGCTTTGAGTCTACAATTACGAACCAGGCTATTGCTGCCGAAAACTTTTCAGAAGCTAGTTCGAGAATTAGAGACGCAGACTTTGCCGCAGAAACAGCTGAGTTATCGCGGTCTCAGGTTCTACAAAGCGCGGGCCTATCGATTCTTTCACAGGCCAACGGACAGCCTCAGCAAGTACTTCAGTTACTGCAAGGTTAAGCCTAAGCCAATCAAAGGTACCTTCTTCTTTATGAGAAGGTACCTTCCTCTTTACCAAAATACCTCGCAATGGTAGCTTAGCTGAATCTTTATACAGAATTCATTCCGGTAATCAGCAAATGCAAAATAAGAATCTCCCCCTATCCTTCACTCTTTTCGACTTAGAACGCTCAATTGCTCAACGAAATTATAAATTATATGAAAGCCAGCTCATTGAGCTTGTTAATTTCATGGATAAGCGAACAGGGTTAGAATCTACTTATAAAACTGACTCTTCCGGAAATCTAAGTTGCTCATATCAAGGTTTATCCCCTTTAAACAATTTAATGAGCCTAGAAGAGAAGCAAGATATCTATAGCCGCCTAGCAGCGACTATTACAAGCTATCTTTCTGATCTGAACTACACTCCCGAAGATACAACGCTTATTCATTTAGTAATTTTAAAAAACTATATTGCAGAGATCTTTTATTTAAGCTGTTACGCGAACATGGATCACATCATGTTTAATCGTGGCTTAGTAGATGAAAACCTATCGCTGAAACTTCAGACTGAACAAGATATAAAATACCTATACTGCTGCTTAACACTCGATACTGGCATTGCATTTGACGCCACGCAGCTCGCCACCGCTATGCCCTACTTTGGAATGTACTGGTATCTTGGCATGCTATATGGCTACCATCATCCCTACAATACGAAGATAGAAGAAAACTTCAATCACATATTTGAAGCACATCCGATCATTAGTGATATGGAATTCGATAGCACCGCAGCAGAGTTAGCGGCCGCCCCATGGATGCTCTGTTCTTACCTTGACCGGAATGACAGACATGAGATTAAAGCCTCTATCAATAAGGCTATGGAGAACTGGGTAAAGAGAAAGCACCTTTCAC
>NZ_LWGE01001626.1:0-1248 GCF_001635315.1 Oleiphilus sp. HI0123 | reverse complement strand
GTTGAAGCGGGACTGTATATAGCGCGAAGGCATGACTCGCAAGATATAACTTTGCCCGTTTGGTGACGATATTTGTTGGTCGGCCAAATTTAGCAAGTGTGTTCGATAGGGTTTGTCATCGTGATCGTGATGCTCATCATCATCGTCATCATGATACCTTGGCTTTCGGTGTGGAATTACCGGCGTCTCGTCAGTATGTAATAACACTACGCGTATGCCTTCGCGGCGGGCTAGTTTTCGGTACCAGCGTTTTAGGGCTTTGCCTCCTTGCTGCTCGTATACCTCTATTGCTTCGGGTGCGAGTGAGCGCATCTTGTCTTTTACTTGCTCGACCTTGAATTCATTGACGACGATTTCTTTGGTGATCCAGATATTGGCGAGAATGGTCGCAAAGGTGGTTAGCCAGAAGATCAGAATAATCTTCCAAAACAAGCGATGTTTAAAGATGGATTGAGTCATGCTTAACGCGTCTCCACCTGACCTTGGAATAAATAACCACTGCCACGAATGGTTTTGATGTGTTCGCTATCGAGTTTCTTACGCAGGTTACTCATATGCATATCAATGGCCCGATCATAGAGTGTTAGCTTTCGCCCTAAAGCAAGCTCGGTTAGCTCGGCTTTGGTCATAATTTCATTGGCGTTGCGCATCAGTGCGTGCAGAATATTGAATTCACTGCTGGTAAGTTCTATTTCTTCACCCTCAATTAGGGCTTCACGCGTTTTTAGTTTTAGCTTGATTTTGTCTGAAACCAGCTCACTAGCCTGGTTTGTTGTCTGGCCTTGGTCGATCTCCACGCGTCTTAGCAATGCTTTGATTCGCGCCACCAACTCTCGTGGGTTAAATGGCTTGGGAAGGTAGTCGTCGGCGCCCATCTCAAAGCCTATGATTCTGTCTAGCTCATCACCTTTTGCGGTGAGCATTAATATTGGGCTAGTGATTTGGCCGCGTATATCACGCAACACGCTTAAACCATCTTTGTTAGGCAGCATGATGTCGAGAATGATAACGTCGTAGTGACTTTTTAAAGCCAAGCGTTCACCTTCGACGCCATCGAATGCCGTGGTCATGGTGAAACCTTCTTGTACTAGCAGGCTACTTAGAAGCTCACTGATCTCGGTATCATCTTCAATGAGTAATATATTGGCACTCATATCAAACCTTTATTGATTTACGGAATTGTTTGAAGTCTAGCATAGGCTTTTTACCTTCTATTTAATCTTTACAGAGACTTTACGTTTACTAGAC
>NZ_LWGE01001625.1:0-1993 GCF_001635315.1 Oleiphilus sp. HI0123 | reverse complement strand
TTCCGTCTCCGTATTATCCAACGCCTCTCTTAGGGACGCGGGAGTATATTTTTCGTCCAAATAATTGTCAATATTACCAATATTAAATTCTGGCCGAACTTTTTGATCTAAGTCTTTAAACAATAAATCAACTTGTAGGTTTTGTCCAAACTCTTCTTTTAATTTGCGGACTGTATCTTTCGATTTAAAGTACCTATCAACAAATACATCTAAATCAATAGCCCGTCCCATCGTTAATTCACGGGCTTTTGCAGCTTTCCAGGCATTTAATGGGTCATTGTAAACAAATGTGATAACAACGCAGTAATCCCTTTTAGGTGATAGGCATCGCTCAATATTCTGTTTGGTTTTATCATAGTCTGATAAGGTTCCATCAAGTATGAAGCTTTGTTTATTCTTCATTAACTTATCAAAAACGGCATCTACGATGATGGATGTAGGGTACTGAAAAAGTCTAGCGTTCTTTCCGTTATAGCCAGGCATTTGCTCTCTAATCTCATCAGGGTCAATGAGAGAAAATGCACCTTCATTATCCTTAAATTCATCATCTAGAACGCGTTTTAGGGCGTGAGCAACTTCAGTTTTGCCAGCTGCTGGACAGCCAGCCATGTAATAAGCTGTTGGTTCAGTGTCTGCTGGAACAAGATCTTTATTAGCGTACTCTTGTACAAAGTGCTTTTTTCGTTCCTTTGCCCATTTTATCGCGGCATCGACTAATCCTTGTTCATCTTCAGTGAAATCGCTCATTCAGCACCCATTACCATAGTTGACCAGTTAAGTTTGCATGTAAGCTAAAAATAATCAACTGTTGATAGTGGTATTGCGTCAGTTTAATAAATGAACTCAAAGGAACTAAGTTTATTTAATTTTGAACCGGGGGCGGAGCCAGAAACTCCAAATAAATAAGGAGTATCTCTCTTAACGCAAAGGCCCGCATAAGGCTTAGATATTTAGAGTCTACTTGCTATAAGTTTTCACTATTGCAGTCTTTGGTAGAAAGAAGCTGCTTCAAATACTCACCTTCTTCCTGACTAATCAACCCAACGATATTGTATTTAATCCACCCTGGTATCGGGTCATACCCACCAGCTAAAGCCGCTTCTATATTGTCAGTCTTATCGGCCAGGTATTTCAAAAAATAATCTGCTAATGACTCTCTTAAACGAATATTTCGGCAGCTTGCAACCAACAGCATGCTTTCAGTCACTGGGTCTAGGTTTAGTAAATCGTCAAATAGGTATCCATCAATTATGACACCGCCCAAGCTAAGTACAATCTCTAGTATCTTTACTTTGGCTATAGGATAGCTGTAAGACCTATTAATAGCGCGGTCAGGAAGTTTAAGTTCTGCTGGCTCTAGTAACTCTAAAGAACTTGATTCTGCGAATATTTTAGCTCTCAGTATTTGTACTTTGATGTCGTCGCTTGTTGCTGTGTTTATAGCTATCAGCGCATCCAAAGCAAGACTATAAAATATGACCGAACCAAAGGGGAAGTTGTACTGTTGAAGATAACTCTCTAGTCCTCTGCTTTTAAGATTAGAGATGATTTCATTGTTTATGAGTTCCTTGTTTAGAAAGTCTTGCGGGAGATAGAAGTCCAATTTATTTTCCTCTTACTTGATTAGCTATTTTTACCTTATCTATCAAATAAGACCACGCAAGCGGACATCATAAGGACAAGTTGTTCTAGTGGATGTTTTGATTGAAACTGTGCAGCTAAAAAACAAACTTTTGTAGTGGTCAACTAAAACTGGCCAGCCCGTTATAAGTTTTTTCGTAAGCCTGTTCAGTCAATAACGGTGACATACCACCATTATGATGATGAGGCCGATGACGATTGTAGTAACCATTAATGTATTGATCGATAGCTGCTTCTGCTTCCATAAACGATTCATATCCTGATCGCGGCATCCATTCTGTTTTAAAGCTTCTAAAGAATCGCTCCATTGGCGCATTATCCCAGCAATTTCCTCTGCGACTTAGGCTTTGTC
>NZ_LWGE01001624.1:0-1564 GCF_001635315.1 Oleiphilus sp. HI0123 | reverse complement strand
AAATAGCATCAAATTGGTGCGCACAGCTTTGTTTAATGTGCTGTCTAAGTTCAATTTGGCTCGAAGTGTTATCAACAGCAAGGCCTCAAAAACGGCCATTTGATTAACTAAGCCTTGTATTTCCCTATCTATATTAGACCATAATCATGGAATTTCTTGCTTTAGGTGATTTTATTACGTACGTGCTTGCCGGAGCCGGTGTTGGTTTTGCGGTTGGGGTGACGGGTGTCGGTGGCGGGTCCTTAATGACGCCGCTTCTTATACTCTTCGGTTTCCCGACTCATATCGCCATTGGAACGGATCTAATTTATGCCGCCGCAACAAAGGCGAGCGGTGTAATTTCGCATGCGAAACAGTCTACTGTTAACTGGCAGATAGTATTTAGATTAGGCTTAGGCAGTATCCCGGCTTCACTTGTTACAGTCTACATGCTGAAGAACCACTTTGGTGATCCGTCCAGCTATCAACACATCTTATTAACTGTGCTTGGCTGTATGTTAATAATGACCGCCCTGGTAATTCTTATAAAACCTCGCCTTACCCGTTCATTTAATCTAAGCAGTAATGAGCGTCATAAGCTTAAAAAATACCAAGGCTTATTAACTGTATTTGCAGGGTTTATTCTCGGTATTTGTGTAACCCTAACGTCTGTTGGGGCTGGCGCATTTGGTGCAGCAGTTTTGATGATGCTTTATCCACGCTTAAACCCCGTTACTATCATCGGAACTGATATTGCCCACGCGGTACCGCTTACGCTCATAGCCGGGTTGGGACATATGCAGCTTGGTAATGTGGATTTCGTTCTTTTAATCTCCCTGCTAGTTGGGTCTATTCCTGCCATTCACTTTGGTTCAAAATTGAGCAAAAAACTACCAAGTGAAATATTGCAGCCAATATTAGCCAGCATCCTATTGATTATTGGGGTAAAATACGCGATCTTTTAGCCAATAACGCACAACACAAATACAGTTGAAGCTATGTCGCCAACATTTAATCTACTTAAAACAAAGTTCTTATCACCGCCATATAACCCAAGCAGTATTTTAAGAAAGCACCTACTAGAGCGGCTTGAGCTTCGGAGTGGCAGAAAGCTGGTGTTGGTTTCTGCACCTGCAGGCTATGGTAAGACAACCCTTGTTTCGCAGTGGCTACATCACAGTAAATCAAAACACTGCTGGCTATCACTTGATCAGAACGACAATCAGGCACTGAGATTTTGGCGTTATTTTCTTGGAGCGCTTCAAAGCTCTATTTCTGAATTCGGAGAAGAAGCACAGACACTGCTTCGGGACGATTCAGCTCACATTGAGGGCGCTGTCACTTCGATAATTAATGAGTTGAATGAATGGGCTAGCCATAATGAGCACCTTGATATTGTCTTAGATGACTTTCATAACATTGATAGTAAGGAATGCCTGAACCAGTTCGCCTACTTTGTCGATTTTCTGCCACCTTCTGTTCAAATTATCATCACATGCAGGTTCGAACCTTCGCTTCCGATCTCTCGTTGGAGTGTAAAAAACTGGGTAGACCAAATACAATCATCAGACTTGGCCTTCTCTAT
>NZ_LWGE01001623.1:0-953 GCF_001635315.1 Oleiphilus sp. HI0123 | reverse complement strand
CCAGATAATGAAGCGCCTAAAAGGTAAAATGAACTTGGCAGTAGCTATGCCTATGGCTGACCTTAAACACCAGATTACCTGCTTAGTCTACGATGGCTTTTTGCAATCCACGCCCTATACCTCGCTAAAGAGCTTTCCTAGATATTTGCAAGCTTGCTCTCTACGCTATGACAAAATGGCAAGAGATATGGCCAATGAAAGGCGCTATGTACCCTTACTATCCGAATGGTGGGAGCAATACGAACTTCGAAAAAAACAGCTGGATGCTCAAGGTTTAAAGTGCGAAAACCTGGAGCGATTTCGCTGGTTACTGGAGGAGCAACGAGTGTCTTGGTATTCACAGCAATTGGGTACGAGTGAGACTGTCTCAGAGAAAAGGTTAAACAAACTCTGGGAGAGCGTTAGGCGGTAGCCGAATACTCACCAAGGTTGGCTCAAATATTGGTTGTCATTAAAGCTCGTAAAACGTAATCTGTGCAGCTATTTTCTTACTTATCGGCTTGTACTTAGTGCAGGTTTTGAATCTAAACGCGGTACGCTTGTCATGCTTGCCGTTAGCAAAGAGGTGACCATGATAAAGGCTGCTATTTCTGGTACTGGGCTGTTTACACCAAGTGAATCTATTTCAAATGATGAGCTTGTTGCGAGTTTTAACGCCTATGTGCAAAGCTTTAATCGTGAAAATGCTGACAAAATAGCCGCAGGCGAACTCGAAGCGCTACAAGAATCTTCTTCCGCTTTTATCGAAAAAGCTTCTGGAATTAAAAGCCGATACGTAATGAATAAGGCTGGCATTCTTGACCCTGAAATAATGCACCCATTGCTACCTGAGCGCTCCAATGACGAGCCTAGTATCTTATGCGAAATGGCCGTTAAAGCAGCCAAAGATGCGCTCAAAAATGCAAACAAAACCGTCGCTGATATCGATGCCGTCATCGTCGCTTGCTCGAATC
>NZ_LWGE01001622.1:0-7185 GCF_001635315.1 Oleiphilus sp. HI0123 | reverse complement strand
CTTCGCATTTTCGAGAATTAGCTTGATGTTGTAGGGGTTACGAATGCCAAGGCCAGAGCCAATCGGAGCACCCAAAGGCATGACCGCAACACAGCCCATTTCTTCAAGGCGTTTAGCAACAAGTGGATCGTCAGTGGTATAAACCATGACCTTGAAGCCGTCTTTTATCAGTTCCTCTGCTGCGATCAATGTTTCTGTTACGTCAGGAAATAAAGTCTTTTGATCGCCTAGTACTTCAAGCTTTACCAAGTCATGTCCACCCAATAGTTCGCGTGCGAGCTTACATGTTCGCACTGCATCTTTAGCGGTATAGCAGCCCGCAGTATTGGGCAGGATGGTGTATTTATCAGGTGAAATAACATCAAGTAGGTTGGGCTCGTCCTTGTTCTGGCCGATATTGGTGCGGCGAACGGCAACGGTGACAATTTCAGCACCGCTAGCCTCTATGGCCAAGCGTGTTTCTTCCAGGTCTTTGTATTTTCCCGTGCCAACTAACAAGCGAGATTGGTAGGTTTTACCGGCAACGGTTAAAGGCGTATTAATATTCGTTGTATCTGTCATAGCTGTACTCTAATTGCTGCTTGGGTTGTAGTGCGTGCTAATATATTGAGTGATTTTTCTAATCTTGAAAGAAGGTCTTCAGATGTCTAGCCACCGCCAATTGCGACGACCACTTCTACCTTATCACCTTCTTTTACTTCGTAGGTATCGTGTTCACTACGGGAAATTATTTCTTCGTTTACTTCGATGGCGTAGCGTTTTCCCTCGAGATCCAGGTGCTGTGCCAGTTCACTCAGCTTGAGTGAAGTGCTTAGCTCATAGGGTTCGCCATTCAGGTTTATCATCATTGTCGTTTTCCACCAGGGTATATCTATATAACGCGGTCTAGTTGGCTTTTCTAAAGGCTAGAAAAAGACACAGCCAACCAGCAATAAAACTCAGGCCTCCAAAAGGCGTTATAGCCCCTAAGAGACGGACTGCTTCGCCAGTAAATGCCTCACTGAATGCAAGCCCATAGAGACTACCACAAAACACTATGATGCCAAGCAGGAAGAAGCTATAACTTGCGTTTAAAAGCTTTTGCGAATGTGGCAGAGGGGAAGCTTCCTTGAACAGGCTCAATATCCCGACCACTAGAATCCCGCATGAGTGAAACATCTGATAATGAACACCCGTTTGATACACTTCTAGCATGCGCTCGCTAATCATCGCTTTTAAGCCATGAGCGCCAAAAGCACCCAAGATCACTGCTAGCATGCATAGCAATGCGCCTATCATAAGCTGGGAATTAGGCTTCATAAGCGAACCTTTCTTTAGTATCGATGTTTAAAGCAGTAAGTGAACCACCCCAGACGCAGCCGGTATCGATAGCTTGAAATTGGTCTTTGTTTGCGCCAGTGAGCCCTGTATTACCCGAGAGTGCCGCCCAGTGTCCGAATATTAGCATGGTGTTGTCGGGCCGAGGCAGGCTGAACCAGGGGACATAGTTATCGGGGGCATCGTCGAGGGTTTCTTTGACGGCAAAGTCGAGCGCACCGTTTTGTTTAACAAAGCGCATGCGGGTAAAGTAGTTTGTAATAGCACGCAGGCGCATCATGCCCGTGTGGTGCTCAGACCAGAGTGCGGGCTCATTGCCATACATCAGGTCAAAGAATGCTTCGTAATCTCCGCGACATAACTCATTGGAAACTTCTTGATTGTAACGATAGGCTTGCTCTGTTGACCATATATGAGGAATGCCGGCGTGACTCATTGCAAGCTTCTGCTCTTTATCCCATATCATTAGAGGTTGATGGCGTAACCAGGTCATCAATTCATGGCAGTCATCTGCTGCAAAAATTTCAGCAAAGGTGTCTTTTCTTTTAGGCTGGCGCTTTAAATAGTAGGTAGCCAATAAGTGAAGGTCATGATTACCAAGAATAACCTTGGCAGGATGTCCGCCTTGGTTACCCAGGCTTTTGATCAGGCGCAGACAGTCAAGCGAGTCGGGGCCTCGATTTACAAGGTCTCCTGCGAACCATAGTTCGTCACGGTTCTGGTCAAAAGATATCTGGTCGAGTAGACGGGTGAGTGCTTGATAGCAGCCCTGAACGTCACCGATGGCATAACGAGCCATAAGCTTTCCTTGTTAGTTATTATTCGTAGGGAAGGGGATCGGCAGCGCTATTTTCTGAAAACGCTTCGAGTCGCTCTTGGCAAGCACCGCATTTGCCACAGGCCTTTTCTCTGCCGTTATAGCATGTCCAGGTTTTACCGTAGTTAAGTCCCATTGCCAGCCCTTTGCTCAGTATTTCTGTCTTATTGATATCCTGAAAAGGTGCAATAATATCAACCGCTTCGTAGTTAGCGATTTTAGAAACCGCATCCATCTTTTCGATAAACTCAGGGCGACAATCCGGATAAATAGCATGATCACCACCGTGGGCGCCGTAGTAGACGGCACTGGCTTTTATTGAAACTGCATAAGCGATCGCAAGAGAAAGCATTACCATATTACGGTTGGGGACCACCGTCGATTTCATGCTTTCTTCTTCATAATGCCCTTCAGGGATTTCAATGTCATCCGTGAGTGAGGAGCCGAGTAATAATTGATGGATTGCGGTGATGTCGACAATTTTATGAGGCAGGCCTAAGTCGTCACATACCTTCTGTGCGTAGTGAAGCTCTTTAGAATGCTTTTGACCATAGTTAAAAGACAGGGCGTAAACTTTCTTACCTTGAGCAATCGCTTGATTTAACAGGGTGAATGAATCCATTCCGCCGGAATAGATAACAACGACTTTATCGCTCATAGCTTCCTCATATAGTCCTTACAGTTGAATTGTGTGGCATTTTATCTCTGTGAACTGGAAAAAGACAGCGGGCTTAGGCCAGATGGTTCAAGGGAACAGAAGTTCGATCGATAATCTTTCTTAGTACAAAGCTGGAATGAACACCGGTAACGCCGGGTATGCGTGTTAGTTTGCCTAAGAGGAAAGCTTGATAGGCATCCATGTCACTCACCAATACTTCAATCATATAGTCCGCAGCTTGCCCGGTGATTAGCATGCATGAGAGTACCTCCGGGCAATCGCTCAATGTTTCCTCAAAGGTATCAAAGCGGTCGTTAGTATGTCTATCCATACTGATTTGTACTAGAGCTGTGAGCTTTAGCCCCAACTTTTCTCTATCTAATAAAGTGACGGTTTTAGATATGAGGCCGCTTTCCTCTAGTTGTTTGACTCTTCGTGAGCAGGGAGAGGGTGATAGGCCGACTTTTTCAGCTAATTCAAGATTGCTGATCCTTCCATCTTTCTGTAGAGCGTCAAGTATGCGCCGGTCAGTTCTATCAATCTTGATCATAGGGTTAGATATATATGCTAATAAAGGTTGCTTAAAAGGTTATTTATTGCTTAATTCTGGTTCAAATAAGAAATAAAAGCAATCTATAACTACATATTGACGCATATAATATCCCTATTGTTGAGCAGTACTCATCTCTCTAGAAATGTAAGGTATAGGAGCATCGCGATGTCATTTGACCACCGTAAATATCAGGCTTTTCCTCGTATAGAGTTGCCCTCGCGCCAGTGGCCTAATCAGCATATTGAGCGTGCGCCGATTTGGTCAAGTGTCGATCTTCGGGATGGAAACCAAGCCTTGATAGAACCCATGTCAGTTGAGCAGAAAAAACGCTTGTTCAAGTTGCTGGTCAAGGTAGGGTTTAAGGAAATTGAAGTCGGCTTTCCAGCGGCATCGCAGCCTGATTTTGACTTTGTTCGTTGGGTGATTGAAGAGCAACAGGTCCCGGATGATGTAACTTTGCAGGTTTTGACCCAGGCACGGCCCGAGTTAATCGAGAGGACATTTGAGTCTTTGAAAGGTGCGCGTAGAGCGATTGTTCACGTTTATAACTCCACTTCTACGGTACAGCGGGAGCAGGTTTTCAAGCTTGGAAAGCAAGGTATTATTGATATCGCCGTAGCGGGTGCCCAAAAGG
The DNA here is from genome assembly GCF_001635315.1 of Oleiphilus sp. HI0123. Taxonomy (NCBI): domain Bacteria; kingdom Pseudomonadati; phylum Pseudomonadota; class Gammaproteobacteria; order Oceanospirillales; family Oleiphilaceae; genus Oleiphilus; species Oleiphilus sp. HI0123. The sequence goes on along the minus strand of NZ_LWGE01001622.1, from coordinate 3,206 downwards.
TTCTAGGCGAAGCAGAAAAAGCGCCAGAAACAGAATGGGTTTTCCAGTATTCACCAGAGAGCTTTACCGGGATAGAAGTCGATTTCGCGGTAGAAGTCGTCGATGCGGTAACTGATGTGTGGCAACCAAGTGTAGAAAAGCCCTGTATCATTAATTTGCCTGCCACGGTGGAAGTGTCTACGCCGAATGTTTTTGCTGACCAAATTGAGTGGTTTGGAAGTCACGTTAAACGTCGAGACGCTATTATCTTGAGCGTGCATACCCATAACGATCGAGGTTGTGGTGTGGCTGCAGCAGAACTAGCTGTTATGGCCGGAGCCCAACGAGTTGAGGGTACCTTGATGGGGAATGGCGAGCGAACGGGAAATATGGATGTCATTACCATGGCGATGAATCTGTATAGCCAAGGTATCGACCCTGAATTGAACTTCTCTGATATGGATGAAATTATCCATACAGTTAAGGCGTGTACACAAATAGATGTTCACCCTCGACACCCTTACGCTGGCGACTTGGTGTTTACCGCTTTTTCTGGCAGTCATCAGGATGCGATTAAAAAATGCTTGTCTGTGCGTAAAAAAGAAGATCCATGGCAAGTTGCTTATTTGCCGATAGACCCGACTGATTTGGGGCGTAGTTATCAGGAGGTTATTCGTGTTAACTCGCAATCGGGCAAAGGCGGTATCGCATATAGCCTAGAGCGTGATTATGGCTTGAATTTGCCTCGCTGGTTACAGGTGGAATTTAGCTCAGCAGTACAAAAAGAAGCGGAGCTTAGCGGAGGTGAAGTTGATTCCGATAGAATCTGGGCGCTTTTCAGGGAAACATATATTGAACAGCAGTCTCCAGTGCATCTAGGGCCTTTTGAGATGAAGCGCTCAACGCATGACAGTATCGAGGCCCAGATCTTTACTGCTCAAGGTTCGGTGAATGTATCAGGTCAGGGACATGGTTTGATGGATGCTTATGTTGATGCCATGAATGCGCAATTTTCGTGTGATATGAAGGTATTGGAGTATTCTGAACATGCGCTTGATCATAGGACCGATGCTGAAGCAGTGACCTATGTTCAGGTCAACATCAATGGCCAGCGCTTCTCGGGGGTGGCGATTCATGAGGATATTGTTACGGCATCTTTGAATGCAGTGATGAGTGCTTATAATCAGTTTATAGCCAAGCAAAACGGAGCCAGCAATAGACTTACTGGCACTTTATAGCCGACTAAACTTTTAGCAGGTTAATAATTTGCAAGGTAGCCTGATTGAAGGAGGGTGAAGGGAAAAATTGTGATAGCATCAGCTCATCATAATTTTTACTGAGTAATAACAATAGGGAACGATATGAAGAAAACACTTTTATTTGCAGTAATGCTAAGCTCTGCCAGCACAGCATCCGCGGGCTTTTTTGACTCGATCTTTGGTAAGAAAGAGGCGGCTCCAGTTGCTCAAACTACCATGACAAATGAAGTAGCAAAAGCTGCGAGTGAAGAGGTGCCAGCAGAAGCATCTGAGACGGGTTCTATGGTTGATATGGCGATGGGGTTATTGCCTACTTTGACTCAAGGGTTGGGAGTTTCTAGTGACCAGGCTGAAGGTGGAATGGGTGCTTTGTTAAAGTTGGCGCAGACAACTCTTTCAGGCGATGAGTTTGGTTCTTTGAGTGAAGGCATTCCTGGTATTGAGGGTATGTTGGCGGCTGCGCCGAGTTTGGGTGATAGCTCAGGCGCGGGCTTAGGTGGCATACTGTCTAAAGTAAGTGGCGCATCAGGTTCACTAGGCGCGCTAGGAGAAGTCACAAAACAGTTTGAAGCCTTAGGCTTGAGCCCGGATATGGTGCTGAAGTTCGCACAGATGGCCATTGAATATTTCTCTGGAGACTCTAAGTCATCTGATGAGCAAGGTTCAGGTATCGATATTGGTGGTTTACTACAGAAAGGCTTAGGTGCAATTTTGTAGTTCTATCGCAAATTACGAATAAAAAAGGGTGCTATGAGCGCCCTTTTTTATTGCGATAAGTGACGGCTTTACTTTCCTGCGCTTTCTAAAGGAAGTAGCTTTAATTCTACACGGCGATTAGCCTGACGGCCTTCGGCAGTGTCATTAGAAGCAACTGGGAAGCGTGGCCCTTTACCCGAAGAGTGAATGCGCCCAGAGGCAATGCCACGAGTCTGGAGTGCATACTTAACGCTGTTAGCACGCTGTTCGCTGAGAGTCTGATTAAACGATAGCGCGCCAGTGGAGTCTGTATGCCCGGTGATTTCAATTGCAGTCTTATCAAATTCCTTTAAGACCAGTGATACAGAATGAATGATTTTCTCAAAACTGGCCTGTAAATCCGACTTACCCGTTTCAAAGGTAATGTTGCCAGGCATCACTAAGATTATTTCGTCGCCCACACGCTTAACGCTTACGCCGCTATTTTTTAGCTGGTGCCTTAGTTTTGCTTCTTGCTGGTCCATGTAATAACCCGCACCACCACCAATAGCGCCACCGGCAACGGCACCAATAAGTGCGCCTTTGCCTCGGTCAGACTTACTCGAGGTTGCAACCCCGATCAGTGCTCCCGCGACTGCCCCGGTCACTGCGCCTGTCGTTGCGCTTGATACTTCTTCTTCACCGGTATAAGGGTCATAGGTCATACAAGCACTGGTTAAGGATGCTAGAACAGTAAGGCTTACGATTTTCTTATTCAACATGAGTTTGCTCCATTATTTCCGTATATATAAATAGTGCTAAAAGGTGCTTAGACTTCGTCTACGTCAACTTGTCCGGATAGCCTGCGCCGAATATGAGACCAGCTCATGCCCAAACATAGAATTGCAGATATAAAAATTTCTAATAACCAGACGAAAGCACTGGGTTCACTTATGCTAATTAAGCCAATATCGATTAATGCCCAGATAATAATCGCGACGAGCAGCGCTGCGAGGGTGAGCCCGACGGGCCCTAAAGATTTTAGCGTAGCTCTAACGTAAATAACCCAGCCAATGATTAAGGCGACTGCTGATAAGGCTAACCAGGGTGTTGGTTCTGATATAGAAGAGAGCAACCAGTGGTAATAAGAAAAGGTGCTTGGGTTGTAGCTCAATAATACAAGTAATAAAGCGAAAACGAAGCGAATCGCGATGCCTTTGGATGTAATGCTCTTCATTCAATGGGAACCTGTTAAAGAATATTTATCTTCTTAGTATAATAAGCAATGCACAT